>JBAVUV010000451.1:0-1667 GCA_049696955.1 Candidatus Sulfotelmatobacter sp.
CTTTTGAGCTCTCTCTAGAACCCGCATCGGGTTGTTGCAGGTCTTTGAGATCTGCGTCGGGAATGTCCAAAAGATATTGCAAACCGTCGCGCTGCTTGAGCGCCGTTTCCATGACTGAGAATTTCCGTCGCGGCAAAGCCCCCAGCCTGTTTAATACATAAAGATGATCCAGCAGGCCCTCCGCCAACTCTCGCGGGAAAAGCCGCCGTTTGAGAAGATCCAGCGCTCCCTGCTGCAGCGTCCAGAGCGAGGCGATGAGATTGCCGTTGTCCACACTGGAAACGACGGCCGGATTCAGCGGCGCCAGCGTGTGCGTGTCATACCAGTTCAGCAAGTGCCCGCGATGCCGCGGCAGCTGCAAAACTGTCTCCAGGGTGCGCAGGGTCTGATGTGCGAATTCCGGCACCGTGAGATAACCGAATTCGCAAGCTACCTGCCGGGAATTAAGAAGAAGGCCGAGGTTTGTGGTCGAAATGCGTGCTGCGACTTTGGTGTTTTCTTCGCGAACATTATCCGGAATCAGCCAGTGGTGTTCTTCGGTGCTGAACTCATCGAAATAGCGCCAAGTCCGGAGCGCGGCCTCATGCAATAACCAATGATCGCGATCTGACGTCTCTTTCCGCGGAGCCCGAGGTGGCCGGTTCAACCACACAGACATTGGTTTGCTGACAGCCCACAGCAGAAGAATCGGCAATGCCGCCGGAAGCGCTGCACGCCGCACCAGCCAGACCAACAGAAATACTCCCAGCGCCAGCACTGGCGTCCAATTTAAATAAATATCCAGAGTCGTGCGCTTGTCCCCCGCAAGCTCCGCCTCAGCAGCCGTTTCCCACTGCAACAATCTCTGTCGCGTGATCAAGCGGCGAACCATCGTTCGCACCACAGCATCCAGCGATAACAATGCCTGGTGAGCGAGGAATGTAATCGTCAACACATTTGCAATGCTGGCGTTTAGAAATGAGTTGAACGCGTCCCGGACGGTCGCATTTTTTCCCAGCGTCGTCGCCTTCACGAACTCAAATGCGAATTGGCATAGAGCTGGCAGGAACAAAATAGTAACGGTAGCTGCAGTCCATGCCCCCGCTTTGCCCGGAAGACACAACCACCCCAATAGAAAAAGAGCGAAGGTGGCAGGTTCCACCAAACTTCGCCGCAGATTGTCTAGAATCTTCCATCTCGAAACCACGGACAGAGGGTTGGGTACCCGCCGTCCGGATTCTTCCGGAACCAGTGGAAGCAGCCATCCTGCAATCTGCCAATCGCCTCGCATCCAGCGATGCTTCCGCCGGTTGTGCGCGCTGTAATGCGAAGGATAGTCTTCGATTACTTCGATATCGCTGACCAGCCCTGCGCGGGCGTACGCGCCTTCGACCAAGTCATGGCTGAGCAGAGCATTGCGCGGGAACCGGCGGGCAAGAACGCGCTGCAGCGTGTCCACTTCGTAGATCCCTTTACCGACAAAAATGCCTTCGCCGTATAGATCCTGATACACGTCCGAGGTGGCGTGCGTGTAAATGTCGAACCCAGTCTGTCCGGAATAAATACTGGCGAGTCTAGACCGTGCCGAACTCTGGACGCTCACTCCGACCCGGGGCTGCAAAATTCCGTACCCCGCAACCACGATCCCTTTATCCGGATCGATGATCGCCTGATTCAATGGATGCGCC
>JBAVUV010000452.1:0-1626 GCA_049696955.1 Candidatus Sulfotelmatobacter sp.
TTCCATCCCCCAATAGAAGCGCCAGCCCAGCCGACAGAATGGGGTTCATCAGCGGCGAGATCAGCATCGCCCCGATGATGACGGCGGCGCTGTTCTCGAGAAGTCCGAAAAGGGCGATAAGTCCAGCTAGAGTGAGCAGAGCGACGTACTCAGGGCCGACACGACTGGAGTTCAGGACGGAGTCATAAACAGCCACAAGCTGTTCCGCAGAGGCGCGAAGATCAGTTCGCTGAAATAGCTTGCCTTCGTCGCTCGAGGAAGGTTGGTGTTCAGTGGTCACGGCGACCTTTCTAGCCTAGCTGCAGCAACCTCGCAGGAGTATGAACGAAAGGCGTTGTCACGGACAGTTGGACGCCCTCTTACTGCTGGCGGTGTGCCAACCGCCGTCTGAGGCGATGAGCGCGCCAGACTCTTTCGGTCCCCAACTGTGACGTTTATACGGGAGGGCGCGGTGATGCTTCTTGAGGACTGGATCAACGACGGCCCATGCTGCTTCAACCGCGTCCTCACGGGTGAAGAGCGCTCCATCGCCGATCATTGCGTCACCTAACAGGCGCTCGTACGGCGACTCCTCTCCCGGCTGTGCGTCCACTAAATAGAGTTCCCGTTGTTCTCCAACGAACTCCTTCCCGTCGCGCTTGACCCGAGCCGAGAGGGCGATGGCGGATTTTGGGGAGAGCTGGAATCGCAGGTAATTGCCAGAGCCCGTCGTCGGTGTTGAGTCGGCGAAGAGTTTTTGTGGAGTCGGTTTCAACTCCACTAGTACTTCCGTCGAGTTTTCAGGCAGGTATTTGCCGGAGCGCAAGTACCAGGGCACTCCCGCCCAACGCCAGGAGTCAATGAAGAGACGCAACGCGCAGAAAGTTTCAACGTCAGATTTTTTCGCCACGTGTGGCTCTTTTCGGTAACCAGCATATTGACCGCGCACCAAATCTTTCGATTTCAGGGGACGCATCGCTTCAAAAACCTTGGCTTTCTCAGTATGGACGGCTCCAAGGTCCCTATCGGCTGGCGGCTCCATCGCCAGCAGCGCGACGATCTGAAAAAGGTGGTTTTCGACGACGTCGCGCAGGCATCCAGCGGTCTCGTAAAACGCGCCACGGCCCCTAATGCCAAATTTCTCGGCTAGCGTTATCTGCACGCTGGCCACGTAGTTGCGATTCCAGATCGGTTCCAGGAACGAATTCGCGAAGCGGAAATAGAGGATATTCATGATCGCTTCCTTACCAAGGAAGTGGTCAATGCGGAAGATCGAGTCTTCCGGGAACACTGCCCGAGCGGCACGGTTGAGCGCCCGCGCGGAAGCCAAGTCGCGTCCGAACGGTTTTTCGACGATCACGCGCGCGTGCTCAGCCAATTTCGCGGCGCCAAGGCCTTTGATCACGGTTTCGAAAAGCGAGGGCGGAATGGCCAGGTAGTAAGCGGGGCGGCGAGCCTTGCCCAACGCTTTTTTTAAAGCCGTGAACGTTGCCGGGTCCTTATAATCCCCGCTGATGTAGCTGAACTGCGACAGCAGATGGCGCAAGGCACGCTTATCATCAATCCCACCTGTTCGCTTTATGCTGTCCGTCACGCGTTTACGCAGACGGTCCAGACTCCACTTCGGAAAGGCGACGCCGATTAGGG
>JBAVUV010000453.1:0-2560 GCA_049696955.1 Candidatus Sulfotelmatobacter sp.
ACTCGGCGCTGCAGGGCAAGGGATGGCAGAAGGTAGAAGTGAGCCAGAATCCTGATGTCCTCGTCACTGCCAGCGGCGGACTGAAACAGCAAACTTCCTACAGCGCGTGGGGTATGCGCGGGATCGGCGGCGGCATGGGCGGGATTACACCTGAACAAAACGTAATCGGTACGATGATCGTCGATCTATATGACGCGAAGAACCAAAGTTTGATCTGGCGCGGGATCGCACAGAACACGCTGAACAATAACGGCAACAAGAACCAGCAAATCGTGCAGAAAGCCGTCGCGAAGATGTTCCAGCAATGGCCGAAGATGTGAGCGGATTCGAATCCATTGAACAGCGCGAGCGGTTTGCAGGCGACTCCGTGGATCGATGGGGATTTTAAACAAGGTTGGGGCCTGCTGCATCGCGTGTGGGGGTTTATCTACCGGTGCGCAACACTCGCGCACTACCGGTCAATCGATCGGCTAAATACAAACCGCAGAGATGCCAATGAAAATTTTACTGTTGATGGCATGTATGTCTCTGGCTTCGAGTCTATTCGCTCAAGATTGCGTTAAAAACGCACGAGGTGAAACCGTTTATGGCAATGGTAAGACCGCTGCGGCTGCGAACCCGAATACCGGCAAGGCTGCGGTTTCTCAGAGGAATTCAAACGGAGTAGCGACCACCAAAACCAGCACCGGCGGCGAAGCTAAGACCAAGAATGGCAAGGGCGTGGCCCAAGGTTCCGATGGCACTACCTGCGCGAAAGGTAAGAACAAGCAAGGCTGCAAGAAGCAATAGTGATAAGGAGAAGATCATGAAGAAGAGCTCTTTTCTACTCGCGGCAGTGCTCGCGCTGCTTTACGTGACTATGGCCTTTGCTCAACATCCGGTGGTCGACGCAGTTGCCAACAAGGTAGTGGCGAAGTATCAATCGTCAACATGCCAGCAGCTGATGCAGCAGAAAGGACAGCCGCCATCCGCAGGGGAGCAGAAGGCCATGGAGATGCTGAAGACCGACCCCACGATGCGTCACGAATTCGTTGGCATTGTTGCGGATCAGGTGGTCGACAAACTGATCCAATGCGGCATGATCCCGTGAGCAATATTTGTCCCTAGTCGGAGATACGAGCTTAATTGCTGCCCACGAAGGGTGCAGCGATTACAGAGGAGGTCGCAAGATGAGCCAAAACCACTTCACCCTCCACTTTCCTTTGAAGTCGCCCGCGGACGCCAGAGCAATTGCGGAGCAGCTTCCAGCAATGATGCCACGGTTGTTCGCCGTACAGGATTTGATCGGCACGATTCACTACTCGCGTTTTACGGTGCTGAGCGAAAGGACTTTGTTATTTCTTGGTGACTTCGACGGAGAGTTCAGTCAACTGATGGCCGGACTCGCCGACCACGCTGGGCCGGTGTTCGATGCTATCTTCCAGCACGTGGACGGCCCGCCGTCCACTCCGGTTGCCAATAACGCCGAGGCTTTCACCGAATGGACCGCGGATCATCTTCTGACTCCGGTGAATCTCTACACTGCTTACCCAAGCGTGACTGCCAAGGAGATCAAGGCCTTGGCGTCCGCCGCAGACCTCAGTGGCACAGGCGAACTAAATCCATTCCTGGTAATCCTGCCGATGAAATCAAAACTTGCTTTCATCGAAGTACAACTGATCCTCCGCGCGAGAGGACGCGGCACAACGAAGGATTTGGACAAAGTCGGCACACCCCACTTCGCACAATTCGTACCATTGGAGAACAATCAAATTGGGTTTTTTACCGTCTACGACGGCTCGTTCGATAAGTACATTGCCGATTTCACCAAGAACATCGGACCCATATTCGATCTGATATTCAAATTCACCAAGGATCCACCGCCCTCGCCTTGCAGAAAATACCTTCAGGAGTTCATCGACTTTGCCAGTGGGGCAAACCGCGCTCCGATCGGTTTCTATCAGGCCTATCCCGGGTTAGCGGTTCAAGACATCCGCGCCCTGATCGCCGATGGCGAGTCACAAGCAAGTTCCAGCGCTACGGCAGCGTAGTTGTGAGCAGGATCTAGCAGGAGACTTGCAGTGAACCAGGAAACCGAGGTACACGCGCCACCAGCAAATAAGAGAGAGAAATTCTTCGACCGTCTGTTCCGACGAATCGAACATGAGACTGCTGAGTTCATTGGCGATTCGAAAGCAGGTACGAAGACCACGCTCGACTTGCAAGACATTCAGGGGATCATCCTCCGCGGTTACCGAATGCCGATGGTGCGGCATTTCTTATTCTCGGTGTCCGATCCCGCCCAGGCACGCAAACTGCTCGGACGACTTGCCGGCGGAAACGAGTCTGACGTGCCCCAGATTACTACCGCGGAAGACTGGCGTGTCGGGTTCGCGCCTGGGCCCAAAGACAACCTTGAGGATGTGCAGCGCCGCAAGCCGGATTACTGCCTTAACGTGGGCATCACCTGGCCCGGCTTGGTCGCGATGGAAATCAAGGAGCGAGTCCCGGCGCTGTCATTCAAGTCGTTCGGCGCATTCATCGCCGGAGCGGCCGAACGTGCGGAATTGGTAGGCGATAC
>JBAVUV010000454.1:0-7652 GCA_049696955.1 Candidatus Sulfotelmatobacter sp.
TTCTGGCGCACATGCTCGGGACACGGCGTTCGAGCGTAACCGTCGCCGCTTCGATTCTGCAAAAGGCGGATTTGATCAACTACACGCGTGGCCAGGTGAACATCGTAGATTCAAAAGGACTGGAAGAGGCCGCGTGCGAGTGCTACGAGGCTATGGTGCAGCAGTCGTCCAGATGGAACGATGAATCCAGCTGATTCGGTGGACGACGAATAAGCGGGGAAGGAGGCGCCTCGGTGGTGCCTCCGTTCCGCGGTCACAATTCGCCTGCCTACTCTGCGTTGCGCTAAACACTTCCACGGCGCGTGAGGTGACTTACCAGGGAAATTACAAACAGCACGAGGAAAATGAAGAATATCAGTTTCGCAATCCCTGCCGCTGCAACCGCTACGCCGGTAAAGCCCAGAACTCCCGCGATCAGCGCGATCACCAAGAATACTATCGTCCAGTAAAGCATGAGCTCCTCCTAAATTGAGTCTGCCAGTCAATCTTGCCACTCAACGATATGCCTGAGAACTGGCAGCGCGAATCCCCTTTACTCTGTATTAATACCGGACCGTGACTGTAATCTCGGTGCGTTTGGGGATTCTTTTTGAGGAGGGAGCAAGTGCCGATTTCAAGAACCGGCACTTGCTCGATGGGGGCGTCTGTCGAGTAGAGCCGCAGGTTATCCGAGCTGGCCATCTGTGCCTATACCGTAAAGTTTGTATTTCGCGGGGAAAGTTTTCCTTGTTCTTTTCATCGCCAGCCAATAGCTTCCGAGCCCTCACCGCCGGAGGAGCCTAAGTTGTTACAGGAAACGATGTATGGACGAGGAGTGTGCCGGACTGTAAAAAAGCATGGTACCGGCGTTTGGGGCGTTTAGTGAGACTACTCGTTACCCGCAACAAGCACCGATAGTATTCTGCCGCTGGCCGCTTCGTCTTTCGAGGTACAAATATGAGACGAGAGACAAGCCTCTTTTTGACCCTAGGTTTCCTCTCAGCGATTGCCCCTCCGATCTTCGCGCAGGATCTGCAAGGCCAGCCGGATCCTGTGCCTCCTTCTAACATCATTGTCGGGCCTCAACTGATTGCCTGGTCCGAGTTGCAGAAGCCGCAGCCGGTCGAGCGACCGGAGCAGAAGCCTGCTGAGAATAAGGATCAACCCAGGCAAAATGGCAGTGAGCCAGCAGCCCCATCCACGCAACCACAAGCACATATCGTCTCTGGAAATCAAAAACAGAAGAAGTGACTGGCGCGGATGAAACTTCTTGTGCTCACGATTGAGCGCGAGCTTTGGCCTCAGCGGCTGAAGCCTGATCTTTTAGGGCCGTTTGGCGGCACGGCTGAAGCCGTGCCCTTCCCGATCTTTTCGCACCCCCGCGATCTCTTCGCACCCTTCCTGATCTTTGCGCAGGAAAAAGAGGGAGAACGATGCAAAGTTAATTGTAACGCTCTCCCTCGAAGGAAAATCTGCGTCCTATAACCGTCCGGCTAAAAGTAATACGAGAAGCACTACCACCACCAGTCCGAGTCCACCACTGGGGTAATAGCCCCAACCCCGGCTGTACGGCCAAGCCGGCAATGCGCCCACAAGTAACAGCACCAAAAGGATCAATAGAATTGTTGACATCACCAACCTCCGAGGATCTGATTTGACTTCGTCGAAAAAACTGGCCCGGCTTCAGCAATTCAACCGGGCCTAAAGTTATCTGGATCAGTTATCGACTCGCGGCCTCCGCGTTCGCAGCAGGAGTCCGGAGTGCGCCCTGTTGGCTGGATTGGCCGGAATACTTTCTGACCGCATCCAGGAACGCATCACCGCTCTGTTCGGCGTGCACTTTCCCTTCCAGTATTTCGGAGAAGGGTACAAACTTGCCGTAGAGAATTCGAGTCTCGTCTTTGTCCTGTGTGATGGCAGCGCCATTGAGATCGATGCCGGCGAATACGCCACGGGCGCGGGAGTAGGTCAAGACTTCGGCTTTCATCTTCCAGTCAGTATCGGCACCGGCGTCGCGGCCCACGGGACCTGCGGCGGCCGAAGCATCCGCACCGAGCTTGAACTTACTGGCGAGCAAATGCTGCATTCCCTGCTCGTTGGTGACGATCATGACAACGTCAACCGCCTGGCCTCCGAGTTGTAAGCCCCAGCTTCCACCGGTCATGGTGATAGGCGCAGGCGCGCTCCAGGCTCCACTGTCTGTGCGGCAGGTGGCGACACCTTTGCCATGGCTGCCGCCGAAACCGACTGCGATTTTTACCATCGAAGGAATGACTGCGATGCACTTGGCATCATGCATGATTTTGTCGGGAATGGCTTTGTCGGGAACTCCCATGATTTCATTGAGAACCTTAGCGGATGCATCCAGACGCTTATCGACATCGGACTGATCGTCAGCACACCATGCCAGGCTACCCAGAAGTAGAACGCTGGCGCTAAGGACGATAAGATATCTCGGCATTGCGGCGTTGCCCTTTTTCATAAACAATCCCCTTTTCGTGCTCCAAGAGAGCGAGTGTTAATTTCCAGGCGACGGAAGAAAGCGCGGAATGTTCCGCGCTTCCCACCGTTCAAGAAAGATCAGAGACTGCCTGATTCGTTGGCGCTGGGTGACTCCAGCTTGCCGTGTGCGTGGTTGTCGGATTGGTTAGCGTATTTCCTAACCGCCGCTTCGAATTCACCGCTGCCTGCAGGACGAGCAACCTTGCCCGTCAAGATGGCCTGGAAAGGCACAAACTTACCGTACAGGAGGTGAGTTTCGTCTTTGTCCTGCGTGACCGCCGCCCCACTCAGGTCGACGCCAGCGAAGAGTCCACGGGCCCGAGAGTAGGTGAGCATTTCCGCCTTCATTTTCCAGTCTGTATCTGCGCCCGCGTCACGACCTACGGGACCCGCTGCTGCTGACGCTTCCGCGCCAATCTTGAATTTGCTGGATAGCAGATGATCCATTCCTTGTTGGTTCATGACGACCAACACCAGGTCGACAGCCTGACCGCCGAGCTGCAATCCCCAGCTTCCGCCAGTGATTGTGATCGGCGCGGGAGCGCTCCACCGGCCGTTTGCCAAACGGCAAACAGCAACGCCTTTGCCGTGGTTTCCGCCAAATCCAACCGCAATTTTCACCATTGAAGGAATCACTGCAATGCACTTGGCGTCGTGCATCACTTTGTCTGGAATCGCTTTGTCGGGCGTACCCATGATTTCGTCGAGGACGTGGGCTGACGCGACGATACGTTTTTGAATACTGGTTTCATCTTTATCATCTTGCGACCATGCCATGCTGGCGAGTAGAAGAAAACTAGCGCCGAGCACCAGGACAAATCTCGGTAGTGTGGAACTTATTCTTGCCATAAACCGACCTCTTCCGTGCTCGAAGCGAGCAACTGTTTTTTAGAATTCTTACGACGTTAACCGTACCGTCCCTAGTCGCGGTGCTGCCATCCGGTCGAACATGTAAATTCGACCCGGCACGAGCCCGAGAGTCCGGAGCCTTAGTTACGATCATCTCAGCGCTGTAATGGGTTCAAGTTGAGCTCGTACGGTGTGAGCAGTATGCAAACCGGATTCAAGCGGCCAGAAATAAATCTTTCAGGGGGAGGGGCAGCTCAGGCGGCGTTTGTGTTTTGGCGGGCGTTTGACGGCAGACGGCAGCATCCGGAGCTGCGCTGGACTTCCCTGGCACGATTGGCGTGCTGGCGGGTTTCGCTGCGAACGGCTAAAGGACTTTACTTTTTAAAAAGCTTTTCTTCGTAACTGCTGAGCTTCATATTCAGGAATACCCATGCCGGCAACCCAAGGCAGAAGGACGGGAACTGCGGCTTCAGTTGGAGGCACATCCGTTGAGAATCTCGCTCGGTTCGCGGGCTGCTGAACTGTAAGGAATCTGAAGCTCCAGAAGCGTTCCGGGGTCGAGGTTGGACAGTTTAAGTTCGCCACCGAGTTCCCGAGCACGCTGTCTCATACCCCCGATGCCGACGCCAACACTATCCGGCCGCAGATCGGCAACTTTCTGAGCGATTCCTTTGCCATTGTCGCGAACGGCGACCAGGATTGCTCCATTCTTCTGGCTCAAGGTAATCCACACCTGATGGGCTTCCGAATGGCGGAAAACATTGGTGAGAGCTTCCTGCACGATGCGGAAGATCGCCGTTTCAACTTCGGTCGCCAGCCGGGGAAAATCACGAGGCTGCACGTCGAGGGAGGTTTGGATGCCGCTGCGTTTGGTGAGGCCGTCGGTATACCATGCGAGCGCCGAAAGTAACCCTACTTCATCGAGCAGCGGCGGATGCAAAAGGTGAGACATGGTGCGGACCTGCTGGATGGCGCGATCAATAATTGCGCTGGCCTGCGACCAGGCTTCATCCGGTGGTTGCGAGGATTTCTGCAGCAGCATTTTGTCCAACACCATCTTGGCGACGGCAAGTTCTTGTCCCAGACCATCGTGGAGATCGCGGGCGATGCGGCGGCGCTCTTGATCCTGCAGAGTCATGAGGCGGACGGAAAGGCGGCGCAATTCATCGGTCCGGTTGTCTACCATCTTCTCCAGTTCCGCAGCATTATCGCGAATCGATTGTTCCAGGAGTTTGCTATCGTGTATGTCGGAACAGGTGCCGTACCACTTGGCAACTCTGCCATCGTCGCGAATGGGAACGGCGCGCGCCCGGAACCAGCGATAGGCGCCATCTTCCGAACGAAGACGATATTCTGCTTCATAGTCTGCGCCGGTTTCAATACAGCGCATCCAGTCCATCCTGACCTGGTCCTTATCTTCGGGATGGACATAGTCGAGCCAACTGAAACCATTCCCCGCGTCCGGAGGTGCGCCTGTGAAGTCATAGAAACGGTCGCTGACGTAACCCCCGGATCCATCGGCGCTGCGACTGAAAATCATGTCCGGAGCGGTGCTGAAGATGGCGTCAAGCTCCTGGTTTCTTTCCGTCAGCTCGCCATTCAAGCGGGTAAGAAGATTAGCTTTGGTGGCCAGCTCTTCGGTGCGCTCCAGAACACGCTGCTCGAGGTCGCGATTTAAAGTTTCCAGCATTCGAGTCTTGCGGTGGAGATCGGCGAACACGCGGACTTTCGCGCGCAACAGTTCAGGAATAACTGGAACCGAAATGTAATCTACCGCGCCGTGCTCGTAACCTTTGAGCTGGTCAAGGTCGGTGAGGTGAACGGCGGAGACAAAAATAATTGCGGTGCGCTGGAAACGCGGATGCTGACGAATCATCGCAGCCAGCTGGAAACCATCGAGTTCCGGCATGCTTACATCCATCAGCACGACGGCGATTTCAGTTTTGAGCAGGACTTCGAGGGCTTGCTTGGGCGAGGTGGCCTGGATAAGGTTCTCCCCCAGCTCGCCCAGCATGACCTCATAGCTGAGAAGCTTGGCGGGTTGATCGTCCACCATCAGAATATTGACTTTTTCGTTATTGCCCATTCGTAGTCTCCGCGTTCACGGAACAACGGCTTGCTTCACGGTCTAGCGATGGAGCCACATTCTCAGCGATGAGAGGAGTTGCTCGGTATTGACGGGTTTCGCCAGATACTCGGAAGCCCCAGCCTCAAGACACTTCTCACGATCTCCTTTCATTGCCTTCGCCGTGAGGGCAATAATTGGTAATCGCCGGAACGAAGCGTTTTGCCGAATCACTTGCATAGTCTCATAGCCATCCATTTCAGGCATCATGATATCCATGAGGACGATCGCGATGTCAGGAGTGGATTCGAGTTTGGCAATGGCTTCGCGTCCGGTTCCGGCGGTGATTACGGTCATTCCCCTGCGTTCAATAACACTGCTAAGAGCGAAGATGTTGCGCACGTCGTCGTCGACGACCAACACTTTTTTGCCGACCAAGGCGTCGTCGGAGCGGTGCAGGCGATCGAGCAATCTCTGTTTCTCGACGGGGAGATCGGAGACAACTCGGTGGAGGAATAACGCGGTCTCATCTAACAAGCGTTCGGGTGACTCTACGCCCTTGACTACAACGCTACGTGCCAGGGAATGGAGACGAGCGTCTTCTTCCGGCGAGAGTTCCTTTCCGGTGAAGACTACGACCGGCAAGTCACCGAGGGAAGGCGTGTTTCCGAAGCGCTCCAGAACATCGAAACCAGAAATGTCGGGAAGGCGGAGATCGAGAACCACGCAGTCAAAAGATTCTTCCGTTACAGCTTTGATGGCATCGGCGCCGGTGGAAACGACGGTAACGTCGATATCGTTGTAGCCGAGCAATTCCCTGATGCTAAGTTGCTCAACGGGATTATCTTCGACAACCAACAGCCGCTTTCTGCGGGGCGCGGCATATTCCTTGATGCGAGACAGTGCCGACTCCAAACCTTCTGGCGTGGTTGGTTTTGTGACGAAGGCAAAAGCGCCTCGAGCCAGTCCGTGATGCCGATCTTCGTCGAGCGTGAGCATCTGCACCGGAATGTGGCGAGTGATGGGGTCCTGCTTCAAGTGATTCAGGACGGTCCAGCCCAGCATGTCGGGAAGGAACACGTCGAGCGAGACTGCTGTCGGATGATACTCGTGAGCGAGCGCGAGCGCCTCGGCGCCGCGCGTGGCGACGAGCACTTTGAAACCCTTGTCGCGCGAGAGATCACACAACACGCGCGCGTAGTGGACGTCATCTTCGACAATGAGCAGGATGGCATCGTCGGGTTGCAGGTTGTCACGATCGTCTTCAATCTTTTCGACCGTGTGCTCAGTGATGCCGGCAACCATCAGTTGAGCGGGCGAGATCGCCGAGGACACTCGGGCTTCCACCGTAGCCGCGTTCGACGTGGACGGTCCCACGTAAGTCTGTGGCAAGTAGAGAGTGAAGGTGCTGCCTCGGCCGGGGGCGCTGCGCAGCTGGATTTCTCCGCCGAGCAAGCTGGCCAGTTCACGGCTGATCGCGAGACCGAGACCGGTTCCGCCGTACTTACGGCTGGTTCCGGCATCTGCCTGCTGGAAGGCTTCGAAGATGATGCGCTGTTTTTCAAAGGGGATGCCGATGCCGGTATCAGACACTTCAAATGCCACGACCGATGCCGCCTTGCCAAGGATGGGATGATCCTCGCTCCAGCCGCTGCGAGCCAGAGAGACCGACATGCGCACGCCGCCGATTTCGGTAAACTTGAAGGCATTCGAGAGCAAATTCTTTAATACTTGCTGCAGGCGTTTCGAGTCTGTGACCACGCTGCGGGCAAGATGCGGATCACTTTGCACCTCGAAACTGAGACGGCGATTCTCTGCCTCGTGCCGGAACGGACGTCCGACCGCATCCAGCAAGCTGGCGAAGAAAACTTCCTCGGCCTCGACGGATACTGTTCCAGATTCGATTTTGGACAAGTCGAGAATGTCGGTGATGAGGTTGAGCAAGTCGGTTCCGGCGCCGTGGATGGTGCGCGCGAATTCGACTTGCTTGGGAGTGAGGTTCGCATCCGGATTGTCGCTGAGTTGCTGGCCGAGCACCAGAATGCTGTTGAGCGGGGTGCGCAACTCATGCGACATGTTGGCCAGGAATTCTGATTTGTATTTCGAAGTAAGCGCCAGCTCCTTGGCTTTGTCTTCCAGCGCGCGCCGCGCTTGCTCAATTTCCTGGTTCTTGCGTTCGACCTCGACGTTCTGTTCGGCGAGCTGCTGCGCTTTTTGCGCCAGCTGCTCGTTGGTCTGTTGCAATTCTTTCTGCTGC
>JBAVUV010000455.1:0-2828 GCA_049696955.1 Candidatus Sulfotelmatobacter sp.
TGGCGATGAAACTCGAAAGCCGTCGCTTCGTGAACGTTCTCGAAGTAGCTGGCGCGCGTGATCTTTAACGACGAGTAATCGCGCCAATGATCAGGATAACCAACCTTGTTTTCGATCTCGTGCAGCTTTACTTTTGCCTCGGCCTTGGTCGACGACTGCATCCAGTCAACATCGGTTATGTCCCGGTCCAGCGCGTTCTCGATTTCGTGCACCATGGCAACGGCGCGCTGTTTGCTCTCCGGTGGAAAAGCCGCGGCTACGTATGCCCGGCCCAGAGCCATTCCAAGATCGCGGTCGGTAGTCCGCACACAGCGGCGCCACCGGGGCGGCGGTTGTTTTGCGCCCTGCAACGTCTGGGAATAGAAAACCCAATTCTCGTCGGCAATCGATTTGTACAAATAAGGCGCCGAACCGTGAATGAACTGCCAGCGCAAATACACTTTCCAATCATCCACCGAGTACTGTTGAATAAGCGCTTCAAGATTGCGAAAGAATTGCGGGGAACTCACCAGGTAGTAAGGCGAAGACGGTGGGGCGTTAACGGCCTCGAGGTAGGCCTTCCAATCGAACGAGGGTGTGAGGGCCTGCACCTGCTTCAAACTCATCTTGTTGTTCAGATTCTTCGGGTCCCGCCGCATGACATAGTCCATCTGAGCCTGCGCAATGGCGCTCTCGATCGCGATGACGGTCTTCGCGTCGGCGGCGGCCTGTTCCGCGGTTTCTTCTGAAATTCCAAGCACCAGCATCTCGGCGATATGGGCCTCGTACTCGCCCAGGATCTCCTTCGACTTGTCATCATCCTTCAGGTAAAAGGCACGACTGGGCAGTCCCAACCCGCCCTGATCAATCGAGGCTACGACTCTGGTTGCGTCGTCATAGGCCTGGTGTGGACCGAAGCCCAGCAGCGCCGCACGCGTCTGATTATCGTCACCCCGCCACGCGCCTGGAACCGCCAGATGAATATGTGCCACCTGCTCGGCGAGTTCCGACTTGCTCTTCATGAGATCGATGTAGTTCAAACCCGCTGCTAAACTCCTTGTCGCCGGTATCGCCTCGACCGTTTCTTCGTCCATGCAGGCCGCCCAATAGTCGCCGATCTTCTGTTCGTCGTCTGTGCGGTCGCCGGTTTGCGCTGCCGCCTTCTGCAAGACTTCGCGCAGAATGGTCTCATTCCAGTATTCCAGTCCGCCGCCGGTTCCCCAAGCCACTTGGTCACTCGGTATCGGGTTGGCGGCACTCCACTTGCTGCACGCGTACGCATAGAAGTCCTGGCAAGGATCGAGCGTCTTATCTGCGAGGTTAATGTCAAAATGCTGCAGCTTAGCAGGTGCCGGGGGCGGGGGCGGTACCCTGTCCCGGTTGGTCGCCCATAGCGTTTTTCTCTTTGTGGGCTTGCTTTCGGTTGAGGGTGCGGTTTGCGATGAAGGTGCGGTTTGTGTCGAGGGTGCGGTTTGTGATAAGGGTGCGGTTTGTGGCGGGGGCGAGCTCTGGGAATGGACGCGAATCACCCTTAACGCGAAACAAAGCGGAACCATTATGATCGCAAACCGCAAAACACGCATCGAGATCTCCTGAGTTTTGAAAACGGAAAATGTGGTCCGAGGGGCCAGAACCGCAAGCCGATTTGGCCCGAAGTCTTATACAACTAACTAGAAGCTGGCGTCAAGCAGTGTACCGCAGTTTGCGAAGGTGCGCCGTTGGGCGCCAGATAGGAAACGAAAAAAACCTGCCGAAGGCAGAGTCTTATCGATTCACTTCGCATCCACTATCACCGTCTTCGTATTAATAGACAGCTTGAGGTATCCAAGTTGCTCAGCCGTTGCCGGGGCCACAATCAATTCGATTTTCTTCCATGTGCCCTTTTCCAAAACATCGGGGAATGAAGTCTCTTTTTGCTGAATACTCTTCTGCCACGCCGCGAACGAATCGGGTGTGAACTGATTAGAGTCATAATACTTTGCCCACTTGATCTTAGCTGTGACACCCGAATAGCTCACAGACAACGGATTCCCGATGTTCAATAAAATCTTGTATCCGTTTAAGTACGGAACCGCCGGTTCAGCGGAAACCAGTAAGAAACCGTTGTTGGTATCCAGTCTTTGGTATGCACTGTGGGCTAAGTCTAGCGCGAGTGAGTCCTCCCGATCTTTTTTGTCGTTCACGTGAATGGCAAGAAGGCTTTCACGGGACCCAAAGTATTCTACTTGCTTTTGCAAGGCTGCAACCTGCGCCTGCAAATCTGCGATCACCCGTTGCTGCTCTTCAACAGAGGAAGGAGTGGCGCTGGGCGTCGCGGTCTGGCTGGTCATGTTGAGAGGAAAACAAGTCAAGCAGACGCTGAGAATAGTGGCTCGGATGGGATGCAACTGCCAGAGTTTTTTCATGACGCTGGAAGTTTATCAGCGTGTGCCTCTTTCGACAACGCTCCGCACGCTTACGACCGCAGATTGCGGAGGCGCGCTCACGGTTTGGTAAGGTCTCGGCCCCGCGCAGATCCAGGCAATACGACCATTCCGCGCGCTTCGCCGCAACTTTCGAATAACCGGGATTCGCGAGTTAGAGCTTGAGCAGGGCCTCGGCGTTGCTGTGGGTGAGCTTGGACTTATCGTCATCGCTGAGTTTGAGCGAGTTGAGGAAATCCCGTCCTTGCGTATTAGCACTGAACGGATAATAGACCGAGTACAACAGGCGGTCGATGCCTACGACTTCGCACGCGCATTGGAATGGCTGCAGCGTGAAATATCCGCTGGTGGTGACATGGAAATTCCGATGGAAATATTCCGCGACGGAAAGTTTGAGGTGCCGAGCCACTCCAGTCAGTAACTGGT
>JBAVUV010000456.1:0-10713 GCA_049696955.1 Candidatus Sulfotelmatobacter sp.
CCATGGAAGCCGTTGGTGCCCGACTTGGTAATCGCGTTCATCACAGCGCCACTGAATTTTCCGTATTCCGCGTCAAAGCTGTTGGTGATCAGGCGAAACTCCTCAACAGAGTCAAGGTTCGGAACCAGGCCGGCGCCCAGGTTGCGTCCCTCGCTGACATCGCCCCCGTTCACCAGAAACGCGTTGGCTGTCTCGCGCTGGCCATTCACTGAAACATTGCCGGCATTATCGATGTAACCTGATACGGGCCGTGCGCCGGTTCCGGAGTTGCCCCCGATCGTCACTGATCCGCCGGGCGCCACCCCTGCCTGCAAGCCCAGCAGGTCAAGGTAGCTGCGGCCATTCAGCGGCAGAGCGAGCATCTTCTTGGAATCGATGACGTCGCCCAATTGCGTGCTCTGGGTTTCTACGCGTGCAACGTCCGCAGCAACGTCGACATGCTCCGATACCGCGCCGACATCCAGCCTAATGTCAAGGTGGAGTTGATCGTTCACCTGCACCGTGATGTCCGTCCCGGTGTAGGGTCGGAAACCAGGAGCGGTTGCAATGACCTTGTAGCTCCCGGCAGGCAAGGCCAGGAAGTGGAAAGAGCCATCGGCAGCCGATGTGACTTGCTGGCTAAAATTGGTCTGCGTATTAATGATACTGATCTTAGCGCCAATTACGACCGCTTGTGCGCGATCATGGACCACGCCAGTGACCGAACCAGTCACATCCGCGCGCGCCACGATTGAGGCAAAGGTGAGTACTAAAACGATTAAATACGACAGCCTTAACAGTCGATGGTTTTCGTTCACGATTCACCCTCCCAAAAGTTGCCCGGAACAATGCCACAAGACTCGGGAGGAATCAAGTCGGAAATTCAATACGGTCAGATCACTTCCACAGGATGAGAAACGTGACAGTCGGAAGGCCGCCGTTGGTGTTTCGACACGGTTCTGGCACTCATGGCTAGTCCCGAATTACCAACGAGGCACATGACCGACAGTTATATTCGTTCTGTTCGCGGTGGCGGGGCGTGCCTCTTGGCTGCAGCAATCGTTATCGATTACTTTTCTCGCAGCAGAACCACGTCGGAAGTGTTCTGGGCGCGGGCGACGACGAGGGTCTTTCCATCCGGCGACCATCGAAATTCTGCGATGTGTTCGGAAGTGAAGTTGGTGATCTGGTGGCCGGGCGAGCCGTCCAGCGGTTGCACAAAAATGTTGTCCACGCCCTGATCGCGAACGATGTAGGCCACGGATTTTCCATCGGGAGTGGCGGCCATGGCATTGGTGAAGCTAGTTCCGCCTCCTGTAGCTATCCGTGGATCGGGTTGGAACAAGGTGGGAGAGGACTGCGAAGTTGAGTCCAGGGTTACCAGGGCCAATTTGCTGAAAGCTACACTATTCGGGCCGCTTATATCGGCATTGAAAATCAGCTGCTTTCCGTCGGGCGAAATAGCTTCACCGGCGCCAAATGCGTACATGTCATGAACGTCGGTCGCCGGCACTGGTTCCGGTTTTCCGCCTTCGAGGGGCACTCTCTTGGAAAAGTGTGGGACCACGTCAGAGTAGTAGAGCCATTTTGCATCCGGGGAACAAACCGGAAAACGATCAAAGACTCCGTTGGTGAGTTGCGTCGGGTTCGAGCCGTCGGGGTTGATTCGCCAGAGATGGACCTGGTTCGTGCCTCCGTGGAACGCCCAGGCAACAACGATGTAATGATCGCCGCAGCGCGCGATGTCCGCGATCCAGGAGTTCGGATCATTGAGTATGGTGGCTCTCTGGCCGCCATCGAGATTCATCGTTTGCACGCTCTGTCCGTCGGAAACGAGTAACTTGCCATCGGCCGCCCAGGCGACGGACTGCACATCCTGGGCTTGGGGTAACGGTTGAACGGGAGTATTTCCCTGAACTCCGGCGCCGGGAAGCAGGCTGAGATTGTAAGCGGTCCTTACCTGTACGGTGGCAGCGGTCTTGCCGTCGGCGGACAGGGTTAGCGTGTCATACTCGTTCGTATCGCGAGTGATGGGTTGGATTTGCCCTCCGCTGTGAGAAACCATGCCGATTTGCGAGCGCACGTAACTCGGGCCTTTTTGGTTATACCTGGCGAGAAGCCATTGGCCGCCTGGCAGCCAGGCAATGTCGTACAGAAGTTCATTCTTGAATTACGCTAACGGCTCTTCCTGCTTCCCGGCAACATCAAACGACTTGATGGTGCCCAGCACATCGCCGAGGGTGAAGAGGGTGTAAGTAATCTTTTTGCCGTCCGGCGACCAAGCCATGCTGCGAGGGAGATCGCCTGCCCCGTTGGCGGCGATTTGCAGGATGGTTTCGTCGCTGCCGTCGGAATTGGCGGTGAGCAGACGGTACTTGCCTACCTCCGGATCATTGGCGCGAGCGTAGGCGATGCGATGGCCGTCGGGCGAGAATGTAATTCCGGTATCGAGGTCGCGGAGAATGAGCTGCGGTGTGCCGCCCAGCACCGGAGTGCGATAAAGATCCCATTCGCTCTGCGTGCCGAGGCCAGCCTTGCGGAAATAAACGTAGTTTCCGTCCGGCGAGAAAATCAGGGACCGGTAAACCGCCGCCGCCGGAGGGACGATCTGAGTATCGCTGCCCGTTGGCACGTTGCGCAGCCACAGGCTCTGCAGGCCATTATCGTCCTGCACATTCAAAACATATTTGCCGTCGGGCGAGATGGCAGCCTGTTGTGCCTTGCCTGTGTTCGTAATCTGCGTGATGGTGAAATTTTGAAATGGGGTTGGCCCGCTGCGGCTGAGCAGCGAGTAGACGCCGAAACCGCCAGCGGCGAGCAGAACCAACGCCACCGCGAGGAATGCCGCAAGGCCAAATTTGTGCTCTCGCGCAACTGCGCTCACGCTCGAACCGCTGGCCGTGACCTGAGGTGTAGAAGACTGAGGTGTGGAAGACCGGGGCGCAGAAGATAGCACCGCTGAGGACTGCGCGGCCGGGTTAGCCCCGCCCGAAGGAGTCTGCCAGGATGTCGCACCTTGCTGCGCCGGGCTCTCAGCTGCTTCCTGCGTCTGGACCGCGGACCGATGACCGGAACCGCTATCCCGCTGCAGACGCTTTAAGTCGCTGCGGATCTCCGAGGCGTGCTGATAACGCATCTCCCGGTCTTTTTCGAGGGCCTTGTTGATGATTTCTTCCAGCCGTGCCGGCAAATCGGGATTGAAGCGCAAGGGTTGTAAGGGAGCGCGGTTGAGGATGGCGTCAAAGATAACGGCAGCGGTGTCTCCGTGGAATGGAACGGTTCCGGTGACCATTTCATACAACACGGCACCGAAGGAAAACAGGTCGGTGCGCGAATCGAGTTCTTTTCCCTTTGCCTGTTCTGGCGACATGTAGGCCACGGTTCCAATGGCCATGCCCGGACTGGTGAGGTATTCCAGACTGACGCCTGCGGTTACATCGATTTCTCCGGCGGCTGCCGCCTTCCCCGTCGCCGGCGTTAGTTTGGCGAGGCCGAAATCTAGGATCTTGGCGTGTCCGCGCTTGGTGACAAAGATGTTGGCCGGCTTGATGTCGCGATGGACGATGCCTTCGCTGTGAGCGGCGTCGAGGGCGTCGGCAATTTCAATGGCTAAAGCGAGGACGGTCTCGATCTCCATCGGCCGCCCGGCAATGCGGTGTTTCAGCGTCACGCCGTCCAGAAACTCCATGGCGATGAACGCCTGGCCATCCTCTTCCCCAATATCGTGAATCGTGCAGATGTTCGGATGGTTCAAGGCAGACGCGGCCTGCGCCTCACGTTGAAAACGGGCAAGCGACTGCGGATCGCGGGCAACTTCCTCCGGCAGGAACTTGAGGGCGACGAAACGGTGCAGCCGCGTGTCTTCGGCTTTGTAAACCACGCCCATGCCGCCACCGCCAAGTTTTTCGACAATGCGGTAGTGCGAGATGGTTTGGCCGATCATTCGGAAGGTGAATAGTTTTGGGGTCGCTTCATATTACGGAGGCGGCCATCCGGGAGTCAACGAACAGGCGCTCCATTGTGGTCGCATGGAACCCAGCAGGATCATGAACGAGGACCCGCGGGTGCTTTGAAATAACTCCCGAGTTTTCGGCGAACCGGAAATTATCCAGAAACGCTTGCAGGGCGATGTCCCGGCCGACTGCGGGCTACCTGCCAGGCAATGTAAGGGATTTTCTGTATTGCCCCCGTGTCGGTATTTTGGCGTAATTTGTGGTGGCGTCTTCTCCTAATCGGACAAATCATGAGTCAGGGCCGGACAATGCTCTACCCCTTCCAAACTCGATTCATCAAACCTCTTAGCCGCGTGCTGCAACTGTGGCCGTACCTATTCATCGTAATATCGGTGTCGGGATTGACATATATTGCGATGAACGCGAGGTAATCCGTAGCAACGGGGCCCGAAAGTTTCTGTGGCCTTTACCCGACATATGTGTGAGCGAAAGCGGACTGAATTGTTCGGCAGGAGGGGTTTATATTCGATTAGTTGTCTCCCTAAACCCCGCTCCGCTCACAGGACGTTTCAGTGCTCGATCCCGACGCTAGTCTCACATCGCGTCCTTTGCGCCACTCGTGGTTTCGGTACGTGTCCCTAAATTTGCTGTCGGCAGTAACGATCAGGCACTTCCTATAGACAGCTTCTTCAATAACCCTTCGGTCGTCCGCACCGCTCAGTCCAAAGTCATCAACCGTGTAGACAGGAATTTTCTCGGCGAAGGCTTTCCCCTAGGTCGCGACTGAGGTTTTCATCTAAGAGAACCCTGAGTTTTGACATAGGAGAATTGTAAGCGTTTAGGCTTCAAAGCCTGTCCGCAGACCGGGCACCAATGCCACGGCTCCTCAGCGTTCCATTCCATCCCACAGACGGAACAAGGCATGACGTACTGTTCGGCTCGCGGTGGACCGAATCCCATCTTGAAAAATTTCTTAAGCCGGTTCAGTCCTGATTTTTTGGGACGCTTCATGCGGCTAGCATCCCGCGCCTGTGCGCTCAAGTCAAGGAAACTAAGGATTCTGAGGATTCCAGAACGTCTGCTAGTCGCCGCCCCCGCTGTCTTTTTGGTCGGACCTGTCCTTTGCTTTTTTTCGTTTCCTTCTCGACGTGGCAGATGGGTCCGTAGAGTCTTTTTCGCGGCTTCGGTAGGTCTGACGAGATCCAGCTTGGGGAGTGTCTGTTTCGGATTCTTTATTCCACTGTCCTCGTTGCGCTGCCTTTGCTGCGCTTGCCGCAAGTTCAATTGCCAGTGCGTTAATCCTTTTTGATTTTGTCTCGAACCGTGCTCGTTCCGCGAGCGACAGACCTCCGAAGACTTCGTCTTCTAGAGCCTTGCTTTGCTCATCGAAAAGCCTCTTCAATTCGGATTGTGGCTTTTCCTTTGCCACGATGGCCCCCAATCAAGACGCTAGCATGAACCGGCTGTCGTCTTCGATACGCACTATACCGTATGGTGACGGTCCTATATGTGCGCTCGGTGACAGACACGCCCCCAAGGAATCTCATAGGATTGCGCGAGACAAGAACAGAGGTTCCCTAATGTCCCAAAGCGGGATTCTCCCATCCAACCTGGGCTGGAAACAACTTTATCAAAACGCAATGGTCGAACTCGACGCTGCCCAATTACCACGGCGAATCACTGACGCACGCACAGCAATGCTCGACCGGGCCAAAGAGATATTTGATAGGACCGTGGATGAAGAATTTCATGCTCTGTGCAAAGGCCTTGGAGAGCTGCGCTTGCTTGAGGAAGCGGCTACGAGGCAGAAACCAGCCGCCTAGGACCGGATGGAACAATTCCCAAGTTGGTCAATAGTGACCATCCTGCATTCCCGTTTTCGACTACGCTACTTGTGACCGTCCAAAGGAGGCATTTATGGGTGGTCACCCTTTCCCAGAAATACCCTGCATACTGTGCAACAAGGCCGTAGATTTGTCGGCGGATCTGTTTGCCGACGAAAACGGCAAGGCCGTCCACGAGGAGTGCTACGTCAAGCGCCTCACGAGTTCCGGCACCAATCCGGCTACCATGATGGCCGATTAAGTTGCATCCGAAATTGCGGCCACGGTTGCCGGTACGCGCTTTCCGCCATCGTACTGTGCCAACTTGCGGGCCGCTAAAATTGGGAAAATGGTGGGCGCTATAGGATTCGAACCTATGACTTCCACCGTGTGAAGATGGCACTCTACCGCTGAGTTAAGCGCCCAACCCTAACGATTCAAACAGATACGGCCCGAACCGTCAACGGCGTGGAAAGCCAGCTACTGTCTGACCGTGTAATCCCTGTTCACCCCGCCTCTAAAGAAGCGATGGTGCACCATGCTCTGCGCAAGCAGGAGAAACAGGATTGCCAAAATGATTACGAAAACGCATTTTCCGGCTCCGAGCCAGCGATGTCTTCGTCCCGAGCCAGTCGTCCTATTGGAGTAGTTCGTCATCTGTGTTTACCTCCAGATGCGGGCTCGAGGCGCGGGGAAGCTTGCGTCCAGCGTTGAGTCCGGTTGTCAGATCTTCAGGAGTAGGCCCCTCACAATTCTATGGCATTGTGCGCGCGATAGAGTTGAATTCTGACACACTGGAGGTTTGGATACGAGTTCCCAGCGTGGTAGCCTATCGGCGGCAGGGCGCAGGCGATGTTCGGATCGCCAGGTCAGTACCATGCCAAAAGTAACCTTCGATGCCGGACGAAACCAGGCCACTGAAACCTCCCGTATCCCCCTCATCTGGGGGAGGTTCCGAGGCATCGGCGGAGCAGGAAAAAGAGCAACTTTCCCGCTTGGGCGGGGTTCGAACAGATGTGAGCGCTGCCGCCATGGATCCCAGCCCGCTGATGGCTGCGATGGGATCTCGTCCAATCAGCAGTTTTCAGCCGGTCGTCGCGTCCGAGAGTTATACCGACGCCGAGGTGATGCTGCGGGTGAAGGCGGGGGACCAGTCTTCCTTCGATTTCCTGGTGCAGAAATATCGCAGGCCACTGGTGAGCTTTATGTACCGCATGGCGCGCAACATGGCGGCTGCGGAAGATTTGGCGCAGGAAGTTTTTCTGCGAGTGTACCGGTCGCGCCACACTTACGAGGCCAGCGCGAAGTTTACCACCTGGCTGTATCGCATTGCGACTAATCTCGCGGTGAATCATGCGCGCGATACGCGCCACGAGCGGCCGGAAGTGACGGTCAGCCTGGACGAACCGGACGAAGAAACAGGCACTACTCTGGACGTGGCGGACTCGACAGTGAGTGCCGAAGAGTCTTTAGTGCGGCGCGAGCGAATGCTGGCGATACGGGCCAAGGTGGAAGCTTTGCCAGAGCGGCAGCGGCTGGCAGTCGTCATGCATAAGTATCAACAGATGGATTACAAACAAATTGCCGAGGTATTGAAGTTAAGCGAGTCGGCGACGAAATCGTTGTTGTTTCGGGCGTACGAGACTTTGCGGGAACAGTTAAAAGAATTTATTTAAAGACCGCTATTTGGTTTGCGAAGTGAGCACTGGCGAAGAAATTAAGGGGAACAGGGTTATGAAGTGCGAAGAAATTCGAGCAGTGATGCCGGACCTGGCTTCCGGCCTGATGGAGACGACTCCGGAGATCAGCGGTCATCTGGCGGGCTGTGGAGCGTGCACGGGAAAGATGGAAGAGTTCCGGCAGACGATGGCTCTGCTGGATGAATGGAAAGCTCCGGAGCCATCGCCTTATTTCGATGTGCGGTTGCAGGCGCGTCTGCGGGAAGAGATGGCCAAGCCCCAAGCGGGCTGGCTGGCATGGTTCCGGCGTCCGGTGCTGGCAGCGGCGTTGACGGTGCTGATGGGGGTTGGAGTGGGATTGTTCTTTACCAAAGACAGCGGGTTCTATGATTCCGGGAAGAACGTGGTCGCAGATTCCGGGCAAACAGCGGAGCCCGGTACCGCGGTAGGCGATTTGCAGTCGCTGGAAAAGAATCACGATCTGTATGCGGACTTCGATTTGCTGGATGATCTCGAAGTGCAACAAGACGTGAAGGCGAACCCGTAAGGCCGAAGTGGAAACGGCGGCGCAAATGGGTGGAGTTTCGGGGCGGGGAGAGAATGCTGCGAGGCGATTTCATAACGGCATGGATAGCGACGGCGGTTCTCGCCGTAGCGACCCTTATGAGCGCTCCCTGCCTGGCTCAACATAATAGCTTTCGCCCGATGCAAAGCCGACCGGGTTTTCAAAATCATCCGCAAGGTCGCCAGGGGCATGCCGGAGACTGGCTGCGGCACTATCAGGGTCTACCGCCCAGCGACCGGGAGCGGGCGCTGCAGAATGATCCTGGCTTCCGGCGTCTGCCTCCGGAGCGGCAGCAGATGTTGCGGCAGCGTTTGCAACACTTCTCAAGTCTTCCGCCACAACAGCAGCAGCGCATGCTGAACCGGATGGAGACCTGGGAGCATTTGACTCCGGGTCAGAAGCAAGCGGCGCGGGATCTGTTCTATCGCATGCGGCAACTTCCCCCCGACCGGCGGGCCATGGTGCATACCGCCATTCGCGATTTGCGCGCCCTGCCGCCAAATCAGCGCCAACAGATCATCGATTCCAACCGCTTCCGAGGCATGTTCTCGCCCCAGGAGCGCGACATCATGCGCGGCGCCACCAGGCTGCCGCTCGCGCCTGCAGAGAACGGCAGACCGGACGAATAGCCACAAAGGATATGAAGGCCCACGAAATAAAAAATCAGGAAGGTTTACTTCGTGGACCTTCGTGTCCTTTGTGGTTTGAAATCTTTTAGTGGAAATCGTGCGAGACAGTTTCGGCTTTCGTAACGAATAAAGGCAACACCCGCTCCGCTTTTACTGAGATCACATTGTCCTGATTTTGCAGAATCCCTTCGATCGCAAGAAACTTTTCCGAAGCCAGCAGCAGGCGGTTGCTGTGAAACAGGTCGGGCGCGATGATCGCATTGGCCACTCCCGTTTCATCTTCCAGGCTGAGAAAAACGAAACCTTTCGCGGTTCCGGGACGCTGGCGCACGATGACGCAGCCTCCGATGCGCAAGCGCTTGCCATTGGGGATATCCCGAAGTTCGCTGGCGCGGCGAATGCCCATGGCATTGAGCCAGTCACGGCGGTAAGCCATGGGATGCTTTCCCACAGTGAGGCCAGTGCCGCGGAAGTCGGCAACCAGACGCTCTTCATGGTTCATGGGCCGGAGCGGCGAAGGCAAATCAGGTTCAGGCAGATGCTCGAGCAAAGGGCCGGAGCCGCGCACGGCGCGCTCGACTTGCCAGAGAGCGTCGCGGCGGTGGAGGGAATTTCCGATTTCCGATTTCCGATTGCCAATTTTAGAAATTGCTGATTGCTGATTGTTGATTGCTGATTGATCGAGGCTGAGATTTCCAATTGGCAATTGGAAATTGGCAATCGGCATTTGCCCTACGCCATTCAGCGCGCCGATTTCCGCCAGCGTGTTGAGTTCGTCCTTGCGAAGTTCCGGAACGCGGCGGGCGAGGTCCTGGATCGATGTGAACGGAGCAAGCTTGCGTTTGCGAACCAGCGCTTGGCCCGCATCTTCCCGCAAGCCGCGTACGTAGCGTAAGCCCAAACGTAGCGCCGGCGTCCCGCCGGCTTTCGCGGGCAAGAGTGCCCGCGCCACACAATCTGCTTCACTGGGCACTGGGTACTCGGTGCTCGATACTGCTTCCAGCGTGCAGTTCCACTTCGACTTCATCACATCCACCGGCCGTATTTTTAATCCGTGCCGCTTCGCGTCTGTAACCAGAGTGGCCGGAGAATAAAAACCCATGGGCTGGTTGTTGAGGAGGGCAGCGGTAAACGCGGCGAGATAGTGACACTTCAAATAAGCGCTGGCATAGGCGATCAGCGCGAAGCTGGCAGCATGCGATTCGGGAAATCCATAGAGCGCGAACGATGTGATGGAAAGAATAATTTGTTCCTGCGCCTCATGAGAAATTCCGTTCTGAGTCATGCCGGCACGCAGTTTGGTTTCGATATCCCTCATGCGGGCTTCAGAGCGTTTAAAGCCCATGGCGCGGCGCAGATCTTCGGCTTCGCCGCCGCTGAAGTTTGCCGCGATCATGGCGATGCGCAGCAGTTGCTCCTGAAACAGCGGTACTCCAAGCGTGCGCTTCAGTACAGGTTCCAGCGAGGGATGCGGATAGGTAATATCTTCGCGTCCCTGGCGTCGCAACAGAAATGGATTCACCATCTGGCCGACGATCGGTCCCGGCCGAATAATTGCGACTTGCACAACAACGTCATAGAAACGTTTCGGTTGCAGACGCGGCAGACACGCCATTTGCGCGCGACTCTCTACCTGGAACATTCCCACGGTATCAGCCTGCTGCAGCGTGGCATAAACTTTAGCGTCATCGACTGGCAGGTGCGCCAAGTCAACTTCTTCACTGTAATGATCGCGAATCAGTTCGATGGAATCCTTGAGTACTGCCATCATTCCCAAGCCGAGCAGATCCACTTTGATGATGCCCATGTCGGCGCAATCTTCCTTGTCCCACTGCACCACAACGCGGCCGGACATAGAGGCAGGTTCGAGCGGGACCACTGAATCGAGTTGTCCCTGGCAGATGACCATACCGCCGGAATGCTGGCCGAGATGGCGCGGCAAATCCTGCACCGCGAGACACAGCTCGTAATATTTGCGCAGGCGCGGATGTTTGAGATCGAGTCCGGCATCGCGGAAGCGCCGGTCGAGTGCGTCATTCTCGTCGCGGAATTCCCAGGTGGCGACCGCGGCGGAAATCTTGCCCA
>JBAVUV010000457.1:0-2877 GCA_049696955.1 Candidatus Sulfotelmatobacter sp.
GCGATGATCCGTGCAAAGTGCAGAAGGCCGTCTCCCGAGACAATGAGAAAGTCCTTCGGACATGCATTTAGGAAAAGCAGTCTGTCCACCGCATCAAGATCGAATGCTCTGCTAATCGCCACCAACATCGCCTTGTATGCGTAGATCGCATCGCGCGGAATTGTGCCGGTATGATAAAGACGGTGGCAATTAGGGCAGAGCGCAATCAGATTCAACACCACATCTCCCCCTCCGTGAGAAACTTCATCGATGTGGTGTATATCCAACGTCAGAATCGTGCGGCAGGTGGGAACCGCACAGCGGTAGCCCGCCTCTGTTAGAACTGCCTCTCTCGTTTTTGCCGGGAGGTTTTTCCTCTCGCGAGGCGGAGGATCTTTCCTCGCTTTAGAGCTATTCTTCTTAATCAATCAGAACCACCTAATATCTGCTTCAGCGTTTTCTTTGGCAGCCGCTTGAACAGATTGCTCCATTCGAAGGTTTGTGTCCCGTCCTCATTGAAACGTTGCCTAATCAGGTCGTCTTCGCGCAGCGGAGTAAGGTGGTAATCCAGTGCAGCTGCGCTCTTAAAATCGAACTTCGTTATGAGTTGTTCGCGCGTTTTAGGTTCCGCGCATTCCTTCATGATTTGTTTGCCCTTGTCCGTCTTGAGGTGTTCTCGAACGTATGCTTCGACCACCTGTCTATTGGAAATACTCGCGATGGTTTCAAGCGCCCCGACGCGCTCCTTGATCTCGATCAACTCAGCCGTCAGCTGGTTTGAGGAAACCTCAACTCCACCCTTCTTCATCGGCTTGTCATTCATTGTTTTGTCCGTGCAGCAGGCTGCTCATCGCCAATGATTAGACCGAAGTCATTCAGGTCAAAAAGTCTCACGCGCTTTTTGTCGTCTTTCAGTTCCATCAAGCCCATAGCGGTACATCTCTGCGCTAATGCGACCAGACCGTTTGGACTCATTTTGCAAGCAATTCGCACTTGCTCCATCGTCGATGCTCCGTCCAGCATTTGGTACGCAGTGCGGAACTTGGCATCAGGCAGTGCTTCCTCGAGCAGCGCCTTGACGGAGTGGTACGATGCAGCCCGAGTCCAGTTGCGAATGTCTGTCAGAACTGCCAACACCTTGTCATCACTCATAACTGTGCGCTGCTTTCAAAGAAGGTAGCGGGGACCACGATAGCCAGTTTTGGTTCCTTTCCATCACCAGAAAGCAACTTGGCTTCCTTAAGCCGCTTAACTAGCGTGCTCAGATCACCCTTGTTAATTCCTGTCGCGCTGTGAATAGCCGCTTGAGTCCGATTTCCATCCATCAGCAGCACCGACCTCGACTTCGGGACGCTGCTCCCGACGATTCGACGAAGTTCACCACGGAGCTTCTGGTCCCGTTCCGCAATCGCTGGTTCAGCCATCAGACGGACGAGGTCTCGGATCTCGTGCACGGCCCTCAATAGCTCAGACTCTTCACTCATCGTGCGTCTTCCTTCTCAAAGAAATTCGGAGGAATAGAAATAAGCAATTTGGGCTCTTTGTCGTCGATCCCTATCAGTCCCTTGGCGCGAAGAGTTTTAGTGAATGTGCTCAATTGCCCTTTGTCTATTCCGGACTCTTTGCAGATCGCCGCTTGGTTTCTTGAACCGTCCATCAACAGAGCCGCCTTTGCGGCTGCTCTGCTCTTTCCCACGATTTCGGTAAGAGATGTTCTGAGCCGAGCATCCCGCGCTGCTAATGCAGGCTCGGCCATCACGCGAAGAAGATCACGCATCTCGCGCAGGAGTTGGGTTTGTTCGTCTGTAGCCAGATCACTCTCTCGAAAGTGGCGCTAAGTGTTTCAGGGTAGGGTACGACCGGACTATAGGTCTGTCAACACCACCTACTGGCCATCTTCGCAAGCAGGCGGCACGTGCGGGACGAGCTTTTTGCGCGACGACCCGCCGGGTGATAATGCGAGTACAACGAACTCGTTCGTTCTTTTGGAGGCACCTAGAAAGCACAGGTACGGAAAGGGACTTGGTGAAGTCGCCACCTTCAACATTAACAACATCAACAAGCGGCTCGACAACCTTCTGGCTTGGTTAGCGAAAGCGGAGCCGGACGTGGTGAGTCTCCAAGAGCTCAAGGCAGAGCAGCAAGCCTTTCCCGTGAACGCTTGTCTCTGTGCATAACACGATGCGGTACCTCAACTACTAGTCAATCAATCACTGAACCAGGTCGTGCCAGAGTCGCTTTGCCCGTCACCAAACTCACTTCAGGTTAATGCGTGGTGAACGCTTGGGAAACGCATCAATGTTTCTTCCCGAGATCTCGAATGTAGGCCACCAACTCTGCAATCTCGTCCTTGTTCAATCTTCCGTCATATGATGGCATCTTGTTCTTGCCTATCGTAATGACCTCGGTGAGTTTCCCATCGGACTGGCTCTGCACTTCTGTTGAGGTCAGGTCGGCAGCGCCCAGTTTCTTTGCCCTCGGTGTTTCGGCCTTCCCATCGGGGCCGTGACAGACCGTACACGTTTCCTTAAACAAGGCCTCACCGCCACTCTGTGCCTGAGAAAGCCCTGCACCAGAGGTAATCAGGCCAATAAATACCACGCCCCACGCGAACACTTGAATCACATTCCTTCTCATCGAATCACTTCTCCTTTTAGATTTGCTTCTCAAGCCCTCCCAGCCAGTACACCTGCCATGCACGGTTACTCTTTTTGATTTCTTGACTTGCTAACCGGCAGCAAGCTTCTGGGTGCGTTCTTCGCGGCAGCCCAGCCGCAGATCAATGCGACATCCTGCTTTGAAAGCTTGGCTTTGCGATGAATCAATGTGTATTCAGGGAGCGGCATCTGGCCGTCGGACACGGCGTCGCAGATCAGCATGCGATCATCCGCCGAGGGG
>JBAVUV010000458.1:0-2661 GCA_049696955.1 Candidatus Sulfotelmatobacter sp.
AAATCTTACGAAGGTAACCTCTTCGCAGACCCCACCCAGATCTACATGTACGGGACGCCCTGGCACGGCGAAGCCCATTTTGCGCTCCCGCAACGCGCTCCGCTGAAGAGAATTTTCGTTCTCGAGCACGGCCACGGTAACGTCCTCACCCGCCTTACGCGCAGCCAGATGGTAGCTGAACTCTTCGCTCGCGCCTTCGTACCCTTCCACCGCCATGAATATGTAGACCACGCCCTGAGCTTCCTGGAGCGTATCGCCGATTCCGTGCCCTGCTATCGCTACTCCTTCGAGCCCGACGAACGCGCGGTGGAAAAAATTATTCGATTCAATGACTGAAAGTGGGTCCGATTCAGAGAGGTTCGAGGCCCTCAGCCGCGAGCTCTTGACTAGTGGATTTACGGTGCGCTTCGAGGCCCGTGGCGCCAGCATGTCCCCCTGCATCCGTGACCGCGAGATTGTGCATGTTACTCCCGTAATCGTGAGCAAATTACGGAAGGGCGATATTGTACTTACGAAAGGTCATAGCGGCTTCCGGGTTCACCGCCTCGTGCTTATCGATCATGATAAGAATTTTTTCATTACTCGAGGTGACTGCGGACAAGAAGACGATCCTCCGGTGCGCGCCGACCAAATCCTGGGCATGGTTCTCGCCAAAGAAGTGAGGCTTGGAACGAAAATCGTGAGGGCGAACTTAAACGGTTTCACCGGCAAATTGTTCCAGGGTGCTGCACGCGCGCAATATCTCGCGGGCAAGCTCCTGAAGACAATTCGTCGACGACGCGGGAACAGCTCCGGTCTGATCGGCGCGGTCGTTTTTACTGCCGCCCTTTTGACAGTGCCACATTCACGCGCTCAGGTTGCGGTCGATACCAGTCCCAGTACGAATGCCACGGCCGACCTCACCGGAGCAGGCACCAAGACGTTCACGTTCAATCACACCACCTCGGCCACGGCGAATCGCCTACTGCTGGTTGGCATTTCCATGAACATTTCGAACAGCACCGCGACTGCCGTCAGCGGTGTAACTTACAACGGAACAGCCCTCACGTTGCTGGGTGCGCACAATGATGCCGGAAACACGCGCCGCGTGGAGCAGTGGTATTTACTCAATCCTGCGTCCGGAACGAACCTGCCGATCATAGTTTCCGTCAATATCCCCTCGGCTGCAACGGTTGGCGTAGCCGCCGGAGCGACTGTGTTCACCGGCGTCGATCAGACCGTGCCCCTTGGCACATTCGTTTCCGGGGATGGCGCTGCAGCCTCATATTCCGAACTCGATGTCCCGAGCGTCGTTAATGGCATGGTCTTTGACACGCTGGCACTAGGAATGGGAGCGATCACTGTCCCTGGTCCCCAGGTTACGCAGTGGAACGTAACCTCAGGAGGGACGACTCCAAACGCAAGTCAGGACATAGCCAGTGCGGCCAGCAGCAGAACCGGCGCGCCCAGCGTGCCAGTCTCGGAAAGTTTCACCGAGACGCTTAACCTTACGTCGGTTGTGCCCCACGGCGTCGCGTTTAACCTTACATCGGTTGCTCCCACCACCGTCACGCTCACCCTCACGGCGGCCGCTAACGCAGCCGGTGGGCACACCGTTTATACGGGGACGATCACTGGCGGCAATGCAAATGCCTACGTCGGCGACACTGTCGTTGTAGCGGGTTTCACAAATGCCCGAGACAACGGAACCTTCACCTGTACTGCCTCCACGACCACCACAATCACGTTAAGCAACGCGAACGGGGTTCTTCAAACCCACGCGGGAACGGCAACCGTGACCACCGGAGCGGTTTACACCGGAACGATCACCGGCGGCGCCGCAAATGCCTTCGCAGGTGACACCGTGGTTGTAAGCGAGTTCACGAATGCCGGCAATAACGGAACGTTCACTGCTACGGCGTCTTCGGCAACCACACTCACGCTGAATAACAAAGCTCCGGTTGCGGAAACGGATCCCGCAACGGCAACCGTGGAAACGGCCACCAGCACTAGCACCGTCTACGCAGGAACGATCACCGGCGGCACCGGCAATGGCTTCGCCGGAGACAGCTTTGCTATCGCCGGGTTCACCAACGCCGGGAACAACGGGACATTTACTTGTACCGCTTCCACAGCGACTACCCTGACGTGCAGCAACGCCGCCGGAGTTGCAGAAACAAATGCCGGAACCGCGACCACCAGCAGCACGCTCAATTGGTCGGAAGGCGCTGTCTCAATAAATCCGACCACGGCAGACATCGCAGTCACCACCACCGTTGGCAGTGCCGTCTTTCTGGGAGCATCGACCACCTATAACATCACCGTCACCAACAATGGCACATCAGCCGCAAATGCCGTCAAACTGACTGACACTCTGGCAGCAGGCATGACGCTGGTTTCCACCACTCCCAGCGCCGGCACAACCTGCACCGGAACCGCCCCGATCACTTGCACTCTTCCCACTCCCTTGGCCAGCGGAGCCAGCGCGACCATTGCGGTCGTGGAGACAGCCGGCGCGGCCGGTTCGTACGCTAATACTGCGACAGTCACCGACTCGGGCACACCGCCTGATCCCAACACCGGAAACAATACTTACGTCGCGGTTGCCACCGTACAATCGATTTCCTGTGCCGCCGTAGCGCAGGCCACCACGGGAAACAATCTTACCGGTGTTCTGAACAC
>JBAVUV010000459.1:0-3183 GCA_049696955.1 Candidatus Sulfotelmatobacter sp.
TTTTCATTGTCTGACGGATGATAGCCCGGAGGGCCCCAGTGCCATGAATCCTGATTATTGCCGAAATACACTTCGAGCCCAAGACAGCTGCGGAATGGAATAAATTTATGAAAGGTTTCGTAATTTCGAATAAACCAGGGAGCGACCACGAGAGTCACAGCCAACACAGCGCCGATGCCGGGAACCACCCAGCGACGGCCGCTCTTGTAGAGACGGTACCAAGCCCACACCCCGAGAACTGGTGCAACTGACATCACCACCGGATCGGTTAATCCGCCGAAACCACTGAGCGCACCGAACCCCACCCAATGCCAGAAGGAAGAGGAACTCTCGATGTGTAGCGCCGAGAGGAAGACGACAGTCATCAGCAACGTCGTCAGCGTTGTCGCCCAGATAAAGTCTGCGGAGAAAAAAATTGCGTAGGGGAAAAACGCCCAGCACCAACCCGCCCCTTGAGCAGCCCTGTGGCCGAAATGTTTCTTAGCGATGAAATAAATCGGGATGCAGGTCACAGCCGAGAAAAAACAGTCCAGTGCGAGAGCCACAATCGCCGAAGCTTTGGTATAAACTCCGAATACTTTAAAGATTCCTGCCAGCAAATACGGGAAAACAGGGGCCAGCCAAGCGGTTGGGCCAGTTTTGCCAAACAGAGGATTACTGAAACCTTCCCCCTGGGCGACGGACCGCGCAATCCTTCCCGCTTCGCCTCCAAAACGCCAGTGATCTCGATAGGGATCGGTCCGTTCGGAATATAGAAAGCACATCACCACGAGCCGCAGCGCCAACGCGACTACTACCATCCACAGCAGTGAATTCTTCGCGTTTGCGAGCGCTTTCCGCTTGCGAGTATCGCTGCCGGAAGCTGTTGTCGGTGAAAATGTCATTCGCTCCAATGGATGCAGCGGACTGCTTATACTCTGCCATAAGAGAACACCCGCAGTCTGTAGGCTTACAATTCTTTACTGTCTCCTTGTTTGTTCCCGTCCAGGTGCTTGCGCCTTTCATTTCCGCTACGTAGCATAAATTCAGATGGCTGCTGCTCTAATGCCCGACCGCCTTAGGCCCAAAATGGCCTTCGGCGAGATCATCGCGTTTGCCTACGATACCTTCTGCAGCAACAAAGTGCGCTTCATCCTGACCGCTCTCGGCATGGTGATTGGCACAGCATCGCTCATCCTGGTGGTCACGATTGGCATGACGGGTCGGCAATTTGTCCTCAACCAGATCCAGGCGATTGGCACCAACGAAATTTGGGCGGAATACCTGGGCGGGGCGCCGCACATCAGCAACTCCAATCCGGATCCGCTCACCATCGACGATCTGAACGCCGTCAGGGAAGTTGTGCCCGGCATCGTTGCCGCGTCCCCGGTCACCCAACTTTCCGATCGCGTTCCGGTGGGCAACGGCAAAGAAAAGGACGTCACCATTCTCGGCGTGAGCCCCGAATATCTACGCGTGCGCAATCTCGTTGTTCCCTCCGGAAGATTCTTCGATCAAGAGGATTCTCAGGCCCACAATAAGGTCGGTGTGATCACCGAGAAGATGGCCATCGAAGTCTACGGCTCCTCGCCGGCGGCGGTGGGCAAAATCATCAAGCTCAACGGGCTGCCGTTCACTATTATCGGGACTTTCAAGGAGCGCGTGGAAACTTTCGGGCAATCAGAAATCGTCGATAACACGATGCTGATTCCGTATTCCGTCAGCCGTTATTTCATGGAGATTCCCAGCGTCAAGCTTTTGTATTTCTCCATGGAAGATCCCTCGATGGTGATCCCGGCGACAGCTCAGATCAAACGAGTGTTGCAGTCGCGGCACCGCTCGGAGTCGGTTTACGACGTCTCGAATCTCACCGCGCTTCTGGCGATGGCAGATCGGATCGCCACCGGCTTGACCTGGGTGCTGCTTCTGATTTCTATGGTGACTCTGCTGGTGAGTGGAATTGGCATCATGAACATTATGCTGGCGACAGTGACTTCGCGCATCCGGGAGATCGGGATCCGAAAGGCTATGGGCGCGACTAACCGGGAAATCCGTTTTCAGTTTCTCGCAGAAGCTATCCTCATCTCGCTCATCGGAGGTTTCGCAGGGATCGTGATCGGCTACGCCATCCCCTACTCCGTGCGCTTCCTCACGGAGTACCGCATTCCAATCAACGGCTTGTCGGCGATCGTCGCGATTGTTGTTTCTTCTGTGGTAGGAGTAATTTTCGGTACTGTGCCAGCGGCGCGAGCGGCGCAGCTTGATCCGGTTGAGAGTCTGCGCTACGAGTAGGCCGGAGCGAAACCAGCGCCCGCGAAACTCTGGTCGGCAAACGCCACAAAGCCGGGCTGGTTGGCCCGGCTCTCTTTGCGTGGAACTGGATCAGTCAATCTCGGTTGACCGGCCGATCCAGAATATTTAATCCGCTTGGCGGGATCATCCGACCGCCAGATTTCTTTACATAACCATCGCCAAGTTCTCAAGTTCATGTTGCAACACAGGCAGGGCGCACCCTGCCATCTCAACACGGCCAGCGGCATCGAGCGCCGCTTTGGGAGAAACCCCATAGCCCCGCCCCATCAAGAAAACCTGGAGCAGTTCGGCAGCCTCGTACGAATCGATCATGCCCCCTTGCAGCAGATCGCTGCGTAGAGCTGCCAGTTCGGTTGCCGTAAACCTGTCTTTGTCGTTATGCACCTGTATGTTCATCGCGTTTTCAAACATGGCCGTCATCACCTCCGACTCCGACCTACCTACCACAATTGGTTATTAGACTCATCGGCAGCCATTGAAGTTGCATGCAATTCTGCTGCCGCAGTCGCCGGTTACTTTGATATACGTTCAGTAAGCCGGTTTAGATTGATAAACCCCTCTGGAAGGAAGAAGTTGCAGCCAGGGTAGTGGAATCCCGCCCACTTCGGTAAGGTCTCCGAGGTACCCAGAAGCTCTCAATACTGACACGGAGTGTCATTCTGGGCGGGAATGCGACAGCTTCATAGGTTCTGGAAGCTGAGGACGCGTGGCCGGCCACGAGTTTGGGTGAGCGAGACGAGCGAACGGAATTAAGCGCTCTCGATCGTAGCCTCATCGACCAGCATGATAGGAATGTCGTCCTTTACCGGGTACACGCGGTGGCATCGCGTGCACTTCAGGGTCTCCGGATTTGGACGGTATTCGAGAGCTTGCTTGCACGCCGGACAAACC
>JBAVUV010000460.1:0-9691 GCA_049696955.1 Candidatus Sulfotelmatobacter sp.
GCAAAGGGATGGTGACTTTTGGTGCAAGAAAAACTCACGAAACCCTTCCCTTCCCGATGGAATGTATCGAACAATAGGAGTCTGACTCCGCGCCTGACGCAATCACAGGTTCGGTCGACCGTACAAAAAAAAATGCCTCAGCTTCCTCCACCACCGGGTATCATTCCGCTGCCGCAGGCGATCAACAAATACTTCGAACTCTCTCTCTATTTGCTTGTCTTGATGGGATTTGGAGCTCTAGCCAGCACGGGAGGACTGGATGTTCCGACCATCTTGCTGGTGGGATCGGCGCTGGCTCTGCGAGGTTTGTTGCTGGCGGAGCGTCGGCGCGTCGTAATTTCCGAGCGCTGGACCACGCCTCTGACGATTGCGTATTTCGCTTTCTACGCCGCGGATTACTTCCTGCTCTCTCGCGGGTTTCTGGCGGCCACCGTACACCTGGTTTTGTTTGCGGTTGTAGTGCGAACGTTTTCCCTGCGGCGCGATCGCGACTATGTGACGCTGGCGATTCTCGCCTTTCTGATGGTGCTCGCATCCGCGGTACTGACGGTGGACAGCATTTTTCTTTTCTTTTTTGCCGGATTCATGCTGATGGCTGTTGCCACGTTCATCCTGATGGAGATGCGAAGATCGCAGCGAACCGCGAGGTTCCAGGCGCGGCATTCCAACGATGCGCACGAACATCGGCACCTGGCATTTGCGCTGGCAAGGACGACACCGGGATTGGTACTCATGATGTTAGTGGGAGCGGCGGCAGTATTTTTTCTTTTGCCGCGCATGTCGGCGGGATACCTCGGCGGCTATTCGTTCGGCAATGATTTCTCCACCGGCTTCAGCGATAGCGTGCGACTGGGCAGCATTGGACAAATTCAACAGTCCAATTCGGTCGTAATGCATGTTCAAATTAATGGCGACAGGCACGGCCAATACGCGCTCCACTGGCGGGGAGTAGCGCTGGCAAACTTCAACGGCAGGGACTGGTCGAATCCCCGCGACCAGTTCATACTGCAACGGCAAGCGGACGGTACGTTTTCTGTACCCATCTCGAGCCAGGGCGTCGCTCTGGCCGATGACGGACGACGCCAGGCTGCCCCGGGAACCAACCCTCACCTCATTCATTACCGCGTGTTACTTGAGCCCATCGGTACAAATATTTTCTTTCTTGCTCCCTGGGGCCGCCGGGTGATGGGAACCTATCGTGCAGTGGGCGTGGATGCGGGGGGAGCGGTTTACGATCTCGACAGTCAGCACACCGTTAATGTGTATGAAGCGGATTCGGATATTTCCAGACCGTCTGCTGCAGATCTTCGGGCGGCAGGAAACTCGCCTCCACAGTCTGTTTCGCCATACTTACAGCTTCCCGCCCTCGATCCCAGAATTCCTCGGCTGGCGGCGCAAATTTCCGGTTCAGCCTCCAATAACTACGACAAGGCTGCCGCTCTGGAAAACTACTTGAAGACGCATTACGGATATACCTTGCAGTTGCTGCGCACTCCGGTAGCCGATCCTCTGGCCAACTTTCTTTTCGAGCGCAAGCAAGGGCATTGCGAGTATTTTGCCTCTTCGATGGCGGTGATGTTGCGCACGCTGCACATTCCGTCTCGCGTGGTGAACGGTTTTCGCAGCGATGAATTTAATGACGTCACCAGCAACTATGTGGTCCGGGCCAAGAATGCGCACTCGTGGGTGGAGGCTTACTTCCCTGGCTACGGCTGGATTACCTTCGACCCCACGCCTGGCGGTGATGTGGCTACGCCGCAGGGTTGGGACCGGGCCATGCTGTATCTGGATGCGGCGCAATCGTTCTGGCGGGAGTGGGTAATCAGCTACGACTCTTCGCACCAGTACATTCTAGGACATGCCGCGCTAAACGGAACGCGCAATTCGTGGGAGAGATCCAGAACGTGGGCCAGGTTGCACTACGCGCGATTACTGAATCTAGTGCGGCGCGGCCAGCGGAGCGCGGAACAGGCCCCTACACGCTGGTTCTGGGGAGTGGGCGGCATCGCATTCCTGGTACTCCTGTTGGGTAACATGGGGCGCATTGCCCGGCTGATCCGCGTAAGAAGACTGCAGGCGCATCCCGAACGATCGCCGGATGAAGCTGCGGCGATGTGGTACGCACGCATGGCCCGCTATCTGGCACGGCGTGGGGTAAAGAAATCTACCACCCAGACGGCCCAGGAATTCGTTCGTGTGATTGAAGATGAGCGCTTGCGTCTGCGGGTTGGACGCTTCACCGACGCTTACGAATCGGCGCGGTTCGGACATTCCTCAAACGACGCGCAGCGGCTGCCGGAGTTGTATGAAGAGGTAGAGCTGGCAAGTAAAAAGTGAGTGTGACTAGAAATGCCAGGTCATGCCACCACCGACAAAATAATTATGCTGCCGCGTCTTGCCGGTATCCGCTAACGGAAGATCAGGAGTTCCGGACCAGAAGTCGCGAACCTCGCCGCGAATGCTGAAGTGCCGCATGCGCCTGCCGAAGGGACTCACATCCAGTCCTAATCCGCCCTGCAGCACGCCATACGTGGTTGAGCCTCCAGGATTGGCGCCGTAATAATTAAGATTACTGTTTTCGCTGAAATGCCCAAAACCGCCGCCGAAACTCACCCAGGGTGAAACTCTGGTCGAGGGAAACAGATTCAACCGAACCGCCGGCGTTACGAAAATCTGCTGATAATCGGAAGGAACGACGTCACCACCGGAACCCAGGTCCTCGTCGAGATTGAAAACAGCCGGCACCTCAGCCGAGATGGCATAAACCTCGGTACCGAAAAGGTGGCGCGAATAGTTGACTTCAAATGTCAGCCCTTTACCGGATCGCACGAACGGATTAATTGTGGGCGCGTTTGGGCCATGAATCCCTTGGTCGCTGATGAAAATTCGGCCCAGCATGCCGGTTAATTCATTCTTCTCGTCCTGGGCCGCGCCCGAAGCCACCAGGATGGACACTCCCATGATCAGGACTGCGAGTACGGCCTGTTTCCCAGACATTTCCCCTCCAGGACGCGGGATAACTGCTTTTGGTCGGTAGAGCAAGCGTAGCATGAAGCGCGAAATCTTCATCCACAGCTTGCTGGCTTTCGTGGTACCGGTGGTAACAGAGGGAAAAGCTGCTACTCGATGTCGTCGCGAAGCAATGATCGATAACAAGGGTCGATAACAAGGATCGATAAAATGTTAAAATGGTTAGATTGCATGCCCTCTAAGAGCCTCACCATCCCGAGTCCTGACGAAAAGAATCCTACCCCGATGGCGAACGATGATACACATCCGGTGCGCCCGCAAAAGGTAGGTTTTGTCAGCCTGGGCTGCCCCAAGAACCTGGTCGACAGTGAAGTAATGATGGGACTTTTGGCGCGCGCAGGGGCCGAGCTTTCTCCCCGAGCCGAGGACGCTGACGTCATTGTGGTGAATACGTGCTCGTTCATCGAGAGCGCACAACAGGAGTCGGTGAACACAATCCTCGAGATGGCCGGGCTTAAGACTTCCGGACGGGCGAAAAAACTGGTGGTCGCGGGCTGCCTGGTCGAGCGCTTTCGCGATGAGATTCGGCAGCGGATCCCTGAAGTGGATGCCGTTGTCGGCACCGGGGAACTGCAAAACATTCTGTCAGCAACTGGCATGGCGCCACTTGTAGCGCCGAACAAGTCCCCTTTTGTGGTGCTTTCCTCGCGGCCTGAGGGCGATGCTCGGGCAGCGCAGGGGCGATTTTCACGCGGGCAATGGGACGGAGCCATCGCCGACCTGCCCAACTATTTGTACGACGACGAAACTCCACGCATACTGGCAACTCCGAAATCCACGGCTTACATCAAGATCGCGGAGGGCTGCGATCATCCTTGCACGTTCTGCATCATCCCGCAGTTGCGCGGACAGTTTCGTTCGCGGCGATTTGAATCGGTGATTGCTGAGGCCGAACGGCTGGCGCAAATCGGCGTACGCGAGATCACGTTGATCGGCCAGGACACCACATGCTACGGCGAAGATTTTGGACTGAAAGATGGCCTGGCGCTGCTGCTGGAAAAACTGGCGCAGATCGAAGATCTACGCTGGATTCGTTTCCTGTATGCCTATCCGAATAAGATCACGGGCAAGCTTCTGCAGACGATTGGAACTCACGAAAAGATTTGTTCTTATATGGACGTGCCGCTGCAGCACGCATCGGCGTCTTTGCTGAAACGCATGAAGCGTGGAGGTGGAGCGGACGTATTTCTCCGTTCCATTGACAAGATGCGGCGCGCCATTCCTGGGGTGACCTTGCGCACATCATTTATCGTCGGCTTCCCCGGGGAGACTGAACAGGAATTTGAAGAGCTGTGCGATTTTGTCCGCGAAGCGCAATTTGATTGGATGGGAACGTTCTCGTACTCCGATCAGGAAGGCGCCGGTGCTTATAGTTTGGATAGCAAGCTTCCACCCGCTGAGATTGAACGGCGGCGCAAACATTTGATGGGCATCCAGCGGCAGATCAGCAAAAAGAAAAAGAAGGCGCTGGTGGGACAAGAGTTCGACCTGTTGCTGGAAGGAACTTCGGAAGAAACCGATCTGCTCATGGAGGGCCGCACTGCGATGCATGCGCCAGAAATTGACGGCAAAGTCTTCGTGAACGAATTTCCAGCCGAGGCGGAGCCCCAGCCAGGCGAGTTTTACCGCTGCCAGATTGTGGAAGCGCACGACTACGATTTAGTGGCGAAAATACTGTAGCGATCTGTTCGCTGTGAATTCTTTTGGCCGGCGGCACATTGATTCGCAAGGACCCGAGCGTTCCCAAGCCATGCCCCGAAAGCGCACCCTAAAACTCCGTTGCCCGATCTGCAAGAAAGTAGTCAAGAGCGGCGATCCAGAATTTCCTTTCTGCAGCGACCGCTGCCGCACCATTGATTTGGGAAAATGGGCGAGCGGCGCTTATGTGATTGCCTCTCCGGTCGGCGACGCGGAGGAGCAAATTCGGGAAAGCACTCCCGAAGATCAGGATGAGGATCAGTGAAACAAACTTCCGCTGGCGCCCCCGCAAAATCCGACCGTACCGCCGGCGTACCGCCGGCTGAGGGGAACCGGCTTCGAACTCCGCGGTGGGCTACTCTTGTCGGTACGTTTTTTGGAGTCGGGCGTCTGCGGCCTGGGCCAGGAACCTGGGCATCAGCCGTGACGGTTTTGCTATGGACTGCTCTCGCCCATGCGCTCGCTCCCCCGCTACGCACTCCGGTTGTGTTGATCCTGGCCGTGCTGGCCACGCTGATTGGCATTCCGGCAGCAACGCGGGTCGCCCGAGGCTCCGCGATGAAAGATCCCCAATTTGTCGTGATTGATGAGGTAGCCGGGCAGTTGGTGACTCTGATTGCCGTTCCCCTGGCATGGAGATCTTTTTTGGCGGCCTTTATACTTTTTCGAATCTTCGATATCCTCAAACCGCCGCCGGTGCGACAATTGGAGGCGATTCCAGAAGGTACAGGAATTGTTCTCGACGACATTGCCGCGGGTCTGTACGCGTTATTCGTTGTGCATCTCTTTCTGCGCTTTGGTCTTCTAAGGTAAGACGAGCAGGTTCTCATGGGATTTTCCGATCGTGTTCTCGGTAAGAAGAACGTGAATGGCGGACCGCATATCGAGTCCGTGTCACCCGTGCTGGCTCTGGCGGGTGGAGAAGTACGTATTGCGGGCTCGGGGCTGCGGCCGCCACAGTGGCAGCGTCCGCGCGTGCAGTTCGGCGACATGGAAGGCGGAGTCGTGATCAGTTCGGATTCGTTTCTGGTTGCCCGAGTTCCGGCGGGAGCGAGTTCGGGGCCCGTCGTGGTCGCCACAAATGGACATGTGAGCAACGCGCATACCGTGAAAGTTGCGGTTCCCATCGCCGAAAATCTGCATCCCGTTACCAGTCCGGCGATCGACGCCCAAGGCAATATCTACGCAACGTTTTCTGGTCCGCGCGGCCAGAAAGTTGCGGTGGCAATTTTCAAGATTGATACCAATTACACGGTGAAGCCGTTTGTCGCGGAGATGATGAATGCCACCGCCATCGCTTTTGACCGCCAGGGACAGATGTATGTTTCATCGCGCCATGATGGTGCGGTCTATCGCGTGGCCCCCAACGGAACCATGACCACGTATGCCGAAGGAATGGGAATTGCCACAGGAATTGCCTTCGACCGCAACCAGAATCTCTACGTCGGCGACCGCAGCGGCACTATTTTCAAGATTGGCCGCGATCAGCAGGTTTTTGTATTTGCCACGCTCGAGCCTAGCGTGTCCGCGTACCACCTCGCATTCGGTCCGCAGGGAGATCTGTTCGTTACCGGGCCAACCACGTCGAGCTTTGACTGCGTGCACAGAATCGATCCGCAAGGAACGGTTCACAAGTTTTTCCGCGGTCTGGGACGCCCGCAGGGCTTGGCCTTCGACGCAAACGGCAACTTGTACGTCGCCGCCTCGCTCTCGGGCAAGCGCGGCATTGTTAAGATCACCCCTGAGGGAACCGCCAGTCTGGAAGTTGCGGGGCATGGTCTCGTGGGGCTGGCTTTCGCCCCGGGACGCAGCGTGGTTTTGGCCACCACTGACGCAGTGCATCATCTCTCCTGGAACATTCAAGGGCTGCCGCTTTTGCCCGAATAGCGCGTAACGGCGCCTCCGCATCGGCCTCGCTTGCTCCATCGACCCGCGGTTTCATTTACACTTCTAGCCGTGAATGCCGAGATCATCGCGGTTGGGTCCGAGCTACTGACGCCCTTCCGCATGGATACGAATTCTCTCTATCTCACCGAGCAGATGAACCAGCTCGGCGTCGAGGTAATTTTCAAGAGCGTCGTAGGCGACGATCTGGAACGTCTGGTTGCCGCGGCGCAGCACGCTCTGTTTCGCTCGGACGTGGTAATTTTCAGCGGCGGCTTGGGTCCTACCGAAGATGACCTTACCCGAGAAGCCGTAGCGCAAGCGCTAGGGGTGCCCTTACGGCGCGACGAACAAATTATCGCCGCCATCGAGCAGCGTTTCGCCGCGCGTGGTTGGAAGATGTCGGCTAACAACGCCAAGCAGGCAGATGTTCTCGAAGGCGCGACCGTGCTACCGAATGCCAACGGTACCGCGCCGGGCCAGTGGTTAAGCGGCCAGATCGAGGGCCGCGAACGCATTGTCATTTTGTTGCCTGGGCCTCCACACGAGTTGAAAGCCTTGTTCGAAGCGGAATGCCGCGAGAGGCTGCGGGAGAAATTGCCAACTGCCTTCCTGGCGACTCGCGTATTGAAAGTGGCCATGCTCGGGGAATCTCTTGTGGATGCGCGCGTAGCGCCTATCTACAAACGATTTGCCGACGTGCAGACTACGATTCTGGCGGGAGCGGGTGAGATCCAACTGCATTTCAAATCGCGCGCCGAGAGTATGGAAGCCGCGCAGGGGCGGGTAGATGAAGCGGCAGACGCAGTTGAGGAAGAGCTCGACGATGCGGTGTACTCGCGGGACGGCCAGTCACTCGAGCAAATCGTCGGCTATTGGCTGCAGATGCGCAACGCCACTCTGGCCGTCGCTGAGTCCTGCACTGGCGGCTTGCTGGGCGAGAGAATTACTTCCGTAGGCGGCAGTTCGCGTTACTTTGCCGGCGGCGCCATCGTTTACTCAAATACGGTGAAGACCGAGTTGGCAGGTGTGCCCGCCGACATGATTGAGCGGCATGGCGCAGTCAGCCGCGAAGTGGCGGCAGCGTTGGCGGAGTCGATTCGCTATCGGTGCGATACAACTCTGGGGATCGGCATCACGGGCGTGGCTGGGCCCACGGGCGGAACTCCAGAGAAGCCAGTGGGCTTGGTATTTCACGCCTTAGCCAGCGCCAGTGGGACAGAAGTTATCGAGCGAATCTTTCCGGGAGATCGCAAGCGCATCCGCTGGTTCGCCAGCACGCTCGCGCTGGATATGGTGCGAAAGAAGTTAATGTGAGGAGAGGCTATTGGCTATTAGCTCTTAGCTCTTAGCTATTAGCTCTTAAGCCTGTCGCTTTAGACTCTTTCGCAGTGGAAATGAGGCAGTAAAGTCTGATTCTTAGGAAATGTTTCAAATCTAATGGTTCGAGCTAAAGGCTAAGAGCCAACGGCTAACAGCTTCTTATGCGCCTGTTCGTAGCGCTCGATATTGACGACAATATCCGGAACCGGATTGCACGCTTCCTGGATGGTATTCGCGGATTAGCTCCGGATGCGCGCTGGGTGCGACCTGAATCGTTGCACGTTACTTTGAAATTCATCGGAGAACAATCCGAGACACAGGTTGAGGCAATCAAACGGACGCTTAAAGAAATCGATGCGGAGCACTTTGAGTTGAACTTTCGCGGCTATGGATTTTTCCCAAGTGCGCGCGCACCAAGGGTGTTCTGGGTGGGAATTGATGAAGATGCGAAACTGACTTCGCTGGCGGCGAGTGTAGATTCAAAGCTAATCGAACTCAACATCCAAGAGGAGCAACATGCTTATAATGCGCACCTTACTCTGGGCCGCATTGGAGGCTCGGCATCGCCCCGTCGGGAAAAGAGCGACCGCCCGAATCGCAACTTTCAGCACTTGCAGAAGAAGCTATCAGCATTGCCGACTCCAGAGTTTGGTACGATGACTGCCCGTGAATTTTTTCTTTACCAGAGCCTGCTTTCTCCGAGCGGCTCAAAATATACAAAGCTTGCGGGATTCAGTCTCCGTTAGCAACCTTCTTCATGTACACGTACCTTCTCATCGCCGGCGTCAGCTACATGCTGGGATCGATTCCCTTCGGATATCTGCTGGTACGTGCTTTTCGCGGCGAAGATGTGCGGCTAAGCGGCAGCGGAAATATTGGAGCGACCAATGTCTCCCGCAAATCGCCGGTGCTGGGAGTTTTGACATTGCTGCTGGACGCACTGAAAGGAACTACAGCGGTTCTGCTGGCATACTTAGTTGTGGGCCGAATGCCTGAATTATCTCGCGGCTATCTCGTGATGTCACTGGCTGCCCTGTTCGCGGTTCTCGGCCACATGTTTCCGGTATGGCTGAAGTTTCGCGGAGGCAAGGGAGTGGCAACAGACCTGGGATCATTCGTCGTGATAGCTCCCAAATCAGTGTTGTTGGCAGCGGGAATATTTATCGCCGCCGTACTCGTCTTTCGTTACGTGTCACTGGGGTCAATTCTCGCCGTGGCCTTCTTTCCTTTTCTTGTTTACGAAATGCATTCCTATGGCAATGACCCGGTGGCGCTGATCCTGATCGCGTCCGCTTCCCTGCTCATCATCGTTAAGCATCACGAGAATATCCGCCGTCTGCTTGCCGGCACGGAGAGCCGGGTGGGAGTGAAGCGCGCATGAGTGAGATCGCAATCATCGGAGCCGGAGCCTGGGGTACCGCCCTCTCGATCGTTCTGGCGCGAACGGGCAATCATCAAGTTCGACTCTGGGTGCACGAAAAAGAAGTTTGCGACATCATTGCGCACCGGCGCGAAAACGAAAAGTTTCTTCCGGGCCAGCAGATCCCTAACGGCGTCACCGCCTGCAACGATCTGGGGAAAGCGCTCGAAGGTGCGGCCATTGTAATAAGCGTAATGCCTTCACAACATTGCCGCCGCCTGTTTGAGCAAATAAAGCCGCTCCTGCTCGCGGATACGATAATTGTCAGCGCGACCAAGGGACTGGAAGAGAACTCACTCTTGCGGATGACTGAGGTGATCGCGCAAATAATGGAGC
>JBAVUV010000461.1:0-2450 GCA_049696955.1 Candidatus Sulfotelmatobacter sp.
GTAGAAGCCCCAAATATCCTTGACCGGTTCAGGTTTCGATTCCAGCTTGAGTGGGGGCAGCTTCTTTGGAAAGAAGAACTCATCGATCGAACGGGGCAGAGACTTCCACAAAGGCTCAAAAGTATCAGCAGCCAACAACAGATGAAGTTCGGGATCGTTGCCGGGTTTCGGAGCAGTTTCTACCGGGTTTACTTCTGAAGTTGGCATGTTCCCCAATTTGGCTTGATCGACAGCTCGAGCCTTACACTCCAACCGACGCCCTGCCTAACACAGATGACCAGTTTTTCGAACGAGTTGCTTGCCTGAATATTCTAATTTAAGCTTCGAGTTCGTGGAGCTCTTCGAGGGCTCGGACTCGATTCTGCAACCCTTGCTTATATAGCAAATTGTACCTCTTCTGTCCGCTGTTTACGAAGTGTATTTCCGTGCGCCTGTGGTTGTTTCTAATATCCGGGGCTTCTTGACTAAACTGCAAATCGCCAGTGATGGCGCGGTATGCGGCGAATGGACGGCCTGATCGGCTCTCCCTATAATGAAGAATTCACACCAAAGGGAGAATCCAAAAGAGTGCCGTTCGAACTGAAAGCGACCATCAATCTGCCTAAAACCGCCTTCCCCATGAAGGCGAACCTGCCCCAGAACGAGCCGAAAATGCTCGCCCGCTGGGAGCAGGCGCAAATCTACGCGCGCATTCGCGAAGCGCGCCAGGGTTCTCCGACCTATATTCTGCACGATGGCCCGCCATATACCAGCGGTCCCATTCATATGGGGACTGCAATGAATAAGTGCCTGAAGGATTTCATCGTTAAGTCAAAGACGATGGCGGGCATCGATGCTCCGTATGTTCCCGGCTGGGATTGCCACGGGCTACCGATCGAAATCAAGGTGGATAAGGAACTCGGCGGAAAGAAGTTGCAGATGCGTCCGCTGGACGTGCGAGCTGAATGCCGCAAGTATGCGCAGAAATATCTCGACTTGCAGCGCCAGCAATTCAAGCGCATTGGCGTGTTCGGGCGCTTTGACCGACCTTATGTCACGATGAATCCCGAGTATGAGTCAGTGGTGCTCTCGACGTTTTTTTCCTTCTACGAAAAAGGATTTGTCTACAAAGGACTGCGAGCGGTTTATTGGTGCATGTGCGACGAGACCGCGCTGGCCGAGGCGGAAGTTGAATACGAAAATCACACAAGTTCGACGGTCTATGTAAAGTATCGATTGCTTGACGATCCGGCGAAGATCGATCCGGCCCTGGCGGGGAAAAAAGTTTCGACCATTATCTGGACCACCACTCCGTGGACGTTGCCTGCATCGATGGCCGTGGCATTTCATCCGGATGCGGAGTATGTTGCGCTGGAATCTGGCGGCGAAGTCTATATTGTGGCGGAGAAACTGGCGAAGGAGGTTGCGGAAAAATGCAATCTGCTTGACCCGCACGAGCTGGCGCATTTTCCTGGGCGAAAGATGGAGCGGCTGAGCTTTCAGCATCCCTTCCTGGATCGCAAAGTTCTGGGTGTGCTTGCCGACTACGTCACTATGGATACGGGTACCGGCGTGGTGCACACCGCGCCTTCGCATGGTGCCGAGGACTTCGTCACCGGCATGAAGTATGGCCTGGACGCGACCAGCAACGTGGATGAAAAAGGAATTCTGCGCAATGGCCTGCCGGAATACACAGGCAAGCGGGTGTGGGATGCGAATCAGCCCATCATCGAATTGCTGAAGAGTCGAGGGGCGCTGCTCCATACGGAGAAAACCGAGCACTCCTATCCGCACTGCTGGCGCTGCCATAATCCTGTGATCTTCCGGGCGACAGAGCAATGGTTTATTTCCATGGAGACCCCGATGCCGGGCGGCACATCGACGCAAGACACGCTGCGCGCGCGGACGCTGGGAGACATCAAGCAAGTCAAGTGGGATCCGGCCTGGGGCGAGGAGCGGATGTCGAACATGATCACCACGCGGCCGGATTGGTGCATCTCACGCCAGCGGGTGTGGGGCGTTCCGATCGCGGTGTTTCTCTGCCGGAGTTGCGGGAAACCGTTGAGGGATCCCGCAGTGAACCGCCGCGTAGTGGAAATGTTTGCTCGATCCGGCGCCGATTCCTGGTTCACGGATGAGCCGGACTCGATTCTGGCTGCGGGAACGAAGTGTGTACATTGCGGTAACGGTGAGTTCGACAAAGAAACCGACATTTTTGATGTGTGGCTGGAATCGGGTGCGAGTTATTTAGCGCTGGTGGCCGACGAGCCAACTCTTCCCTGGCCATCAGATCTTTATCTTGAGGGCGGCGATCAGTACCGCGGATGGTTCCAGTCCTCCCTGCTCTGCGCTATGGGCACGCGAGGAACGCCTCCCTATAAGAGCGTGGTTACACCCGGGTGGACGCTCGATGAAAAAGGCCAGGCCATGTCGAAGTCACGCGGGAATGACGTCGATCCCGTGGACATTGC
>JBAVUV010000462.1:0-10146 GCA_049696955.1 Candidatus Sulfotelmatobacter sp.
AATTGCTCACCTATGACCGGACCAACGCAGCCAGAGTAGGGCTCACGGCGCAATCCCTGGACTCAGCGCTTTACTCCGCATTTGGTCAATCCGAAGTTTCGATTATCTATACCCAACTCAACCAGTATTATGTCGTGCTCGAAGTCGCGCCCGAATATTGGCAGACTCCGCAAGGCCTGAAGGATATCTATCTGCGCAGCACGGGCAACACTAATGCTGCCGTTACCACTAAATCGAGTATCAGCAATACCTCCAGCGGAGGGAATGCGCCGGGCGCCGGCAATGTGCCTCTCATGAACGTCTCGAGCGCGCAAGCCAGCACCACGCCGCTGGCCGTAAACCATACCGGACTGTTCCCTTCCGTGACTGTATCGTTCAACCTGGCGCCGGGAGTCTCGCTGAGCGACGCTACGCAGCGCGTTGCGGAAATGCAGCAGAAACTCGGCACGCCATCGACTGTGCGGGGCTTCTTCGCGGGGACGGCGCAGGCTTACCAGCAGTCACTGAACAGCGAGCTGGCGCTGGTAATCGTGGCTCTATTGGCCGTGTACATTGTTCTGGGCGTGCTTTATGAGAGCTTGGTGCATCCGCTCACTATCATCTCGACGCTGCCTTCGGCCAGTCTGGGAGCGGTGCTCGCGCTGATGCTTTTCAAGATCGATCTCAACGTCATCTCTATCATCGGGATCGTGCTGCTGATCGGCATCGTGAAGAAAAACGCAATTATGATGATCGACTTCGCTTTGGTTGCCGAACGGCAGGAAGGCAAGAGCCCGGCGGAATCAATCTTCGAAGCCTGCATGCTGCGATTTCGTCCGATCCTGATGACAACGATGGCGGCATTGTTCGGCGCAGTGCCGCTGGCCTTCGGCACGGGTACAGGTTCGGAACTCCGCAGGCCCTTGGGAATCACCATCGTCGGAGGATTAATCGTAAGCCAGATGCTGACGCTTTATACGACTCCGGTGGTTTACTTATTCCTCGATCGCCTGCGGCTGCGATTTCAGAAAAAGCCACACAACGCTTTTTCCGCTCCAGCAACAGAGGCCAGCTAGAGCGACAGAGTGAGCGGAGCAACTAGGGGCTTTACCGGGATGATGGTTGGTAAGGAAAATGTTATGACGATCTTCGGACAACAATTCGCCGGTTGCACGCTTCGGCTTGGTGTGGTCGCGCTCTCCTCGTTGGTGCTATCAAGCTGCGTAGTCGGACCGAAATATCATCCGCCCGCGCCGCAAGCGCCCGCGCCAGTCTACAAGGAATCTCCCACTCAGTTTCAGGACAATGGGCCGTGGACCGTGGCCCAGCCTTCTGACTCAAGGCTGCGCGGCAAGTGGTGGGAGATTTTCAACGATGCAGAACTGAACGCCCTCGAAGAGCAACTCAATATCGACAACCAGAACATCAAGCAATTCTTCGAAAACTTTATGGAAGCGCGCGCCGTGGTGCGCGAGGCCCGATCGCAGTTCTTTCCAACTCTGACGGCTGCGCCGTCATTTAGCCGCACGCGTACCTCGGGGAACTTGAGCACCAAACCCGTCAATACAACCGGCACGGGGGCTGTACCGCAACTGCAAAGCACCGTCTATTCGGCGCCGCTTGAAGCATCGTGGGAGCCGGATCTCTGGGGCAAGGTTCGCAACACGGTGCGGCAAGCACAATATTCTGCCCAAGTGAGCGCGGCCGATCTGGAGAATGAGCGACTGACGGAACAGGCTGCGTTAGCTGAATATTTTTTCGAAATTCGGGGTCAGGATGAACTACAAAGGATCTTCAACGAGACGGTAGCCGCCGATCAGAAAGAGCTCGATCTGACCCGTGCACTTTATGAAAGCGGCATCACCGACCAGATTTCCGTGGTTCAAGCCGAGACCACGCTGCAGAGCGCGCAGGCCGGGGCAACCAATGTGGGCATTGCACGCGCCCAGTATGAACATGCGATCGCGATGCTGGTGGGCAAGGCAGCCACGGGGTTCTCCATTCCCGTGAAGCCGATGACGACTGCTCCGCCCCCGATTCCGGTTGGAGTGCCCTCAGAATTACTCGAACGGCGTCCTGACGTCGCTGCCGCGGAGCGTACGATGGCCGCAGCCAATGCCGAGATCGGTATCGCCCGCGCGGCCTACTTTCCCAGCCTGAGCTTAACTGCGGCAGGAGGCTTTGAGAGTTCAGCCGTAAGTGAATGGTTCGCGTGGCCCAGCCGATTCTGGTCCGTCGGAACCTCACTTTCAGAAACTGTTTTCGATGCCGGCCTCCGTCACGCCACCGTGCAACAGTACGTTGCCACCTATAATGCGGATCTGGCCGCTTATCGTCAAACCGTGCTCACGGCCTTTCAGCAGGTAGAAGATGCGCTTGCTGAGGTACGCATACTCTCCAAGGAAATTCAGCAGGAACAGCAGGCGGTAAATTCTGCTCAAACCAACCTTAAGCTTGAAGAGGGACGCTACGAGACCGGGATCGATCCCTATGTGGACGTGCTGATTGCCCAGACCACATTACTGGCGGACATGCAAACTCTGAATACTCTGCAGGTGCAGGAGATGAGCGATGCTGTCGCATTGGTGCAGGCTCTGGGAGGCGGCTGGGATAATTCCCAACTGCCGAGTCCAAGCCAGGTAGCTCAGAAGCCGGCAGCAACGGAGACGGCTATCCAGAAATAGGTCAACAAAATCTCCGCCCTTGTTAGCCGATGGAGCGTTATGTCTAATCCGGAGGTAGTCCCACGTCCGCGCTCTGTGCGAACTTCTGGAAGCTCGGCGAATAAGATCCCCGGTATCGCTTCCAACCATCTTGTACGACATCAATCTTCGACCACTTATTGAAGATGAGCGACCAGCCCAGCGCATAAGGATGAGTACGTTTTTCCGGCAGAACCAGGTCGAGCTGGTTGAATATTGTGAAGATGAACTCGATCAGCTCGGAGGAAAACCGTGTGGCAGCTGCGATCTGATCCACGCTGTGTCCCGTTTTCCAGTCTGCCTGGGCACTGAACATCGCGTCGAAGAATCCTGGGATGTCCTTATCGGTGCGCGCTTTTGCCAGCAGGTCTTCATAGCGAGCGGTGTGAGCGGCGGTAAAACGGTCCATTTCCGGTGTCGGCGCCCACCATATCTTCCACAGATTCAGGTAATAGTTGTCGCGTCCTTTGAAGGTCTGGCATTCACAGCTTTCGCGATGCGCCAGAGCCGGCTCGAAAACGGAGAAAGCCACATGATGGCCAAGCCTTCGATAACTCTCGAATTGCGATTCGCTGAACCACTGGTTAACTGTACTGTCATGCGGAAATACGGAATCCTCTTTCTTATAGTTCAAGACATCGGCAGGTTCATCACCCGTGAGCGATGATTTTATGTAAACCACGAACCCGTGAGTTCCGGGATCTTCGGGATAGGTGATGGTTCCTACTACACAGTGCGCGGAGCTGCAGTCGGAGTCCTTAGCATGTTCAAGAGGCCGAAGATCGAGGGCAATCTCCGCGCCAAAATCGATGCGGCATTTTCGTACGGCCATACCAATACCTTGAAACGTGAGTTGAGAGTCGGCTTCGCTATCGCAGATCACGATGTATCGGCAGCGGCGGCGCACAAGTTCGTACAATCCCATGTTGTCGAAATGGCCGCCGTCGCTAAGGTATACATAGCTGCTGGTATCGTTGGTCCGGCCGAGCAACTCATTCACCAGCCAGAGCAAAGAAAGGCGAGGCGACGGCCAGGGATAAGTCTTGGGAAGCTTTTCCAGCTTCCCTCCCGAGGGTTTTTCATCGGGGACATCGAGCTTCGTTCCATCTTCATTGAGTAGCCGTGGATTCAACAGCCACCATCCCAGCCGTACGCCGAACACCGTGAGCAGAAAGGCAGTTGCCGGATTCGAGTGGTAACCCATGTTGGGACTCACGGCCGCTCCCGAAATCGCCACCGCTGTATCTAGATGAACGCCCGGATCTGGATACGCATAAGTCACGGTCTGGACAAAACCGTTGAAGCGGAGAGTGGTCTTACCTCGTGCCTCCGTCCATGGAACGTCATAACCGGAATAGAGTGGAGTAAACGCGAAAGAAGCCGCTTTGCGTTCCTGCCAAGCCAGATCTTCTCCGAACGTCAGGTTGAGTGACGTGCAGAAAATTGGGAATGGGCCGTTATAACCCTTGCCGGGAAGCAGCGCGCTGACAGGCGTATCAGTGTCCTTTTCATCGAATCCAGTAAATCGATTGGGATGGCGAGGGATATTGGACGCTCCTAAATAACAGCGAGCCAGACGGTTTCGATAAAAGGCATGCAAGGAAAATTCGTTGATGTCAACTCTCCAGGCGAAGAGCCAACAGATCGCCAGCGGTACAAGGTAGCAAGCGATACGGATGAGTATCCCGCCGGTTGCAGCCCGGTGAAACAAAACCTCGGCCAGCGCTGAGACTAGGAGCAGCAGTCCAGCTATGAACACGTAGGGGCCAACTGCCGCCGCCACCTCGAGCGCGCTGAAGCGAGGTTGGTCGTCGTTTTCCGCACCAGTTGATTTGGAGCTTCTTCCGGCAAGCAACCCGCCGGCCGAAGCGGCAACCCAACTCACCAGTGCTAGTATGCCGGCCCACAATTTGCACCCGAGCCACAGAACGGCGTGGTACCCGAATAGAGAGAAGCTCAAAGACACTATCCACAACAACGCGACCAGCCCGGTGCAACCCGCCAACCGGGTGAGCCACTCACGACGGCTGTCATCAAACATACGCCCCAGCAATCCTACTACTAAGAGGAGCGCGACCAGTGGTCCTCCAAGCATTAGAGGTGGGCCTACGACTAAGACAGTTCGCCACCAATAAGCTCCGGAAACTGACTGTAACCTGGAGAGCAGAGTGATACTGACGCCGATCCAGCCGGCCGCGGCGGTAGCGGAGATAATGCAGAGGGAACACACGCCAAGGACAACGAAGACAAAGCTGCGATGATCGGTGTACTTTGACTGCTTCCAAAACTCGGTGATGCTAGCGTATTGAGCTGTCTGTTGATGGGTTCTCAGATAGCAAAGGAGTGCGCCGCCGGTCATGGCAACAGTAAGTGCCAATACCACAAGAAGAGATCCGCTTACTATAAAAGTAATGGTGCGGTTCATCTCGAACCTGCCATTCATCATGAACGGCAGTAACAGAGTTAGTAACAGAGCCGATGCAGTTAACGGCAATACTATCCATCGGTTAACTTGTTCTTGTCCAAAGCCGCTCGCCTCAGCGGTGGTCAATTGATTGAAGCACAGGAGGTTTGCTCCGATAAGAACGGTTGCTTGTAACATCAGATAAACGATGGCGCCCACGAGAGCACCCACAGCCGACCCGCGGTGGGGAACAATCGAGTTCGACGCGAGGAAGCGAAGAACCAACGCTACAAAAATGAGCCCGGAAAACAGTATCGCCTGGTTAAGAATGGTATTACGCAGCCAGGTGGCGACTGCGACCCAGGTATCGCCACTGAGAAGACCGTTTTCCGGAGTGAGGTAGTTACTGTATCTTCGCAGCCAGCGGATCGGTTCAGGATGGTCCCCGGGATTATCTGGCTCGGGAAGCGGAATAAGTCGCTTTTCAACCTGCTCAAATCCGCGCCGCAGACTCCATGCGGCAAACCATTGATGGATGTAGCCGCCGCCAGAGACAGTAGACAGATAGTCAAAGCACCGTAGCAGGTTCAGTTCAGCGAGGCCTTGCAGAATACCGAGGTTAAAGGTCGCGCTACGGATACCGCCACCGGAGAAACACAAACCCATCAGTCCTAAATTGGCGGCGCGCTTGTAGACATCGGCTGCAGGCGCCGGCCCGGCAGGTGCAGTTGGTAGCTTGAACACTTTCGCGCGGCGCTCTTCGACGTGATCCAGTTCGCGCTGCAAGAGCCACTTACTCGGCGTGTACCCGGTTAGCGAAGCGAGCCGGGCTTGTACGTCGGCTCGGGACTGGAGTTTTAGAGCAAGCGAGCCTGCATCTGGAGGCCTGGGATCAAAACTCTTAAGAACAATTTCAAGCAGCGGACCTTTCTCCGTGCCGAGCTGCCTGAATGTCTCCTGGGCTAATTCACTTACATAGTCAGTCATAGCTGACCTCACCGGCGGGGGAAGTATACTACGCTGTCACAGGGGTCAAGCAGATAAGTAAGTTATGGCGAGCACGATCACCAAGCCCTGTATCTTTCCATCTGCCCGCGATCACGACGGTTTCGGTCGAGCGAAGACTGAATAGCTGACTCCAGCCTTTCCTGGTCGTCGTCGTAGAGCCGGACAAACTTAAATGGCTGAAGATGCCACGAGATTGGACTCAACATTTCGGCTGCGCCAAGAATCGATCCGCTACTCGTAAGAAACATCAGCTTTACCACCGAGCCTTGATCCAGAGGCTTCGACAAGCAGAGCAGCCCCCCGGTAAGAGAAATGACCTGTAATTTCGCAGGCACGCGGCCACCGTCCCGGGAGCGAAGAACCGCAGGAGTGGATTCCGAAAAGGACGTCCGCGGGGCACGCCGTGAAGGCCTGAGCTGGGGGAGATATATCATTTAGGACGATTTAGTATCGCTTGACCACGGCAAATGAGTCTTGAGCCCACGAATCTACGAAACGACGACTTCGGCCTGGCGCTGATGAGCATCCAGTGTCAGCAACCGGTCAGTGCGGCGCATCATTCTCCAGTCATATTCGTATGCAGTTCCGCAGAGCGGACATATCTGATAGTGGCGGCCATCGGCATCGATGCGCGGCCAACTGAACTTGTGCGAGCAACCTCGACCTAAAATCCACTTCAAGAAATTCATTACTTCACCCCTTCGTTACGGCTTCTCCAGGTATCAAGCCAATGGTTGAAGAATAGTCTGGGTCGAATATCCAGCAGGTGCTGAAGCGTAGATAAGAGAAGCTTCGGCGGTTGGGATTTGGAGAGAAACGTGTCCACTGCCTCTAACTTGGCCTGGGGCAATGGTCCGTAAGCGGATAGCATCATGATAGGGACGTGAGACTTGATGCTCTTCATCTTTGCGGCGACCACGTCACCGTTCATGCCGGGCATCTGGTAATCGAGGACCACGGCGTCCACGGCATGCGAGGCGAACAGTTTCAGGCCATCATCTCCGCTGGATGCCTGCATGACTTTATAGCCATCATTTTCCAGCAAGCATGTGCGGCCGATGAGCCCGTTCCAGTGGTCGTCAATGCAGAGAATTGTCGCTTTCCGCCGAGCCATGCCGGTTCTCGCAATTTCTAGATTGGCCAGGTTGGTGCTTTTCAGAGGCGAGCTTTCATCCGGTGCTGGACAAAGTTGCCTGACGAAGTAGCGGCAAACTGATTTGACTATGGAAAGAACACACTTTCAAATTACGAACGTCCACTCGGAGGGCAGGTACCAAGACCCGAATCAGCGGAGAGACACATTGCCTGCGGAAAGGCCAGAACATGGAGATTCCGCATGTTATGTTGAGCCTTTCTATCAGAAACCCGCACCATTCTGCTCTCGCTTATCTTTCACGCTTTTAAAATTTCCGATTTCGTGAAAAGATTCTAAGTCCGTCCAAAATGGGGATCTCCGCTCTCACAACCAACTCGAGACAGGTTCGTTTTCGCCGCGAGCGCGAGCTCCGGCCCGGCTCTGAGCGACTTGCAGCGCGTACTTTGCTCGCCGCAAGCATCTTCGCGGTCTTCTTCTTCCCTTCTGCGCGCGCACAGCAAACTGATCCGGCGAAGCCTGTGGTGGTGCAGCCGGGCGCTCCAGGCGCGCCGAGCAAGACTCTGCCGCCATCGACTCGAGCAACCCTGCCGGCACGGTCGGCAGCCGACGTCGAGTTCATGCAGGGTATGATCCTGCATCATGGGCAAGCAGTCGAGATGACGGCGATGATTCCCTCGCATACGCAGAACGAAGATCTGCGTTCACTGGGCGCGCGCATCAGCAGTTCGCAGTCGGACGAAATCAAGTTCATGAAGCGCTGGCTGGCGGCCCGGGGCGAATCGGTTCCGCCGGGGATGGCGAAAATGCCAGGCATGGAGCCTGGCATGGATATGGCGCGGGAAACTTCTCCAAAGACATCGCACGAGACCTCCCGCGAATCCCCTCATGAAACATCCCGCAAAACAATGGCACTGATGCCGGGAATGCTTACTCCGCAGCAGATGGAAGCGCTACAGAAGGCCAAGGGCGCGGAGTTTGATCACTTATTTTTGGTGGGGATGATTCAACACCACAACGGCGCGCTGACCATGGTAAAAGATCTATTCGATACCGCAGGGGCTGGACAAGACGCCGAGCTGTTCAACTTTGCCACCGACGCGGACAATACGCAGCGAGCTGAGATACGAATTATGGAGACCATGTTGAAAAAAGAAACATTACAGGAGAAACGATGAACCGATTGCGCAGTCTTGCCCTGGGTGTGGTGTGGGTCACTCTTATTTCTTATTTCACTGTAAACCGATCGCAGGCACAAGCGGCCTCGCCCGCCGCTCCGCCGCAGACGGAGACGCAGAAGCCCGGGACGCCTCCAGCCGATAAGGACGATGAGGGCGATGGAGACAATCCATTCACTCCACAGCCGGCTCCAACCCTGCCGCCGGGCATGGTGGGGTCGGATGCGAACGATCCGCGCGCCAATCTGACCCCAGGAATGTATAACGCGGGTGAGACTTCGATGGGCCTCGAGCACCTTCTGCTGCTCAAGAAGCCGGATGCTTTTCAATTGGGAACTACAGATCCCGACGATCCGAAGGTGGAGACGATCGTTGGACGGCTCGGCATGGGGAACAACAAGAAGATCCCAAAGTCGGCGCACTTGCTGATCGCGCAACTCGCTTTTGCCAACTCGGACCTCGCCTTCGAGGGCACCCACCTGTTCCAGGGAAATTTTTACGGCGTGAGCATCTACGACATCTCGCAGCCGGCAAACACGCAGCTGCTGACGTCGATGGTCTGTCCGGGTGGTCAGGGCGATGTGTCCGTTTATAAAAATCTGTTGTTCATGTCGGTGGAGATGCCGAATGGACGCCTGGATTGCGGCGTTCAGGGATTTCCACCGGAACCTCCGGTGGCGGACGAAGATAAAGATAAAGCCAAGGACAGCGCCAACAGTACAGACAAAGACGATAAGAATAAAGACGATAAAGACAAAGAAAAAAAGCATCCCATCCCGGTAGCGCAAAAGGACCGCTTCCGCGGCGTAAGAATCTTCGACATTTCCGACATCAAGAATCCAAGGCAGGTTGCAGCCGTGCAGACGTGCCGCGGATCTCACACGCATACTCTGGTACTCGATCCGAACGACAAGGACAATGTTTACATCTATGTCTCGGGGACGTCGTTTGTGCGCCAGCCGGAAGAGCTTGCCGGATGCTCCGGGGAAAAGCCGGACAAAGATCCGAATACCGCGCTGTTCCGTATCGATGTGATCAAGGTTCCAGTGGCTGCGCCGCAGGAGGCGAAGATCGTATCGAGTCCGCGAGTATTTATCGATGCGCGCACAGGCGCGCTCAACGGCCTGAATAATGGCGGCACCCATGGGAAAAAGGGCGCGGAGAAACCGTCGGACACCGACCAGTGCCACGACATTACCGCGTACTCAGCGATCGGATTGGCAGCGGGCGCGTGCTCGGGGAACGGAATTCTGCTTGATATCAAGGATCCGGTACATCCAAAGCGTGTGGATGCGGTGAATGATCCGAACTATTCCTACTGGCATTCGGCTTCGTTCTCGAACGATGGCAGCAAAGTCGTGTTCACTGACGAGTGGGGCGGTGGCCTGGGAGCGCGTTGCCGGGCGAACGATCCGAACAAGTGGGGTGCGGATGCCATCTTTCGCTTGAAGGACGACAAGCTGAGCTTCGCGAACTACTACAAGCTGCCGGCCGCGCAGGGCGATACCGAGAACTGCGTGGCGCACAACGGTTCTCTGATTCCGGTTCCCGGCCGGGATATTGAAGTGCTGGCGTGGTACCAGGGCGGGGTCTCCGTGATGGACTTCACTGATCCGGCGAAGCCATTCGAGATTGCTTATTTCGATCGCGGGCCAATCGATCCGAAAACACTGATTCTCGGTGGCGATTGGTCCGCATATTGGTACAACGGCTACATTTATGGTTCGGAGATTGCGCGCGGATTGGATGTATTTCAACTCACGCCGACCAAGTTTCTCACAC
>JBAVUV010000463.1:0-1526 GCA_049696955.1 Candidatus Sulfotelmatobacter sp.
TTCTCATAATCGCCGCAAGTATCTTCGCGAGTTTTCCCAAGCCTTCGGCAGTTATGATTCGCTTCTCGATAAGCGGGGGATCCACAATGCTCTGGCAGCTGCTGACCTGATTTTAATCGGCGACTACCACGCACTTCCCGCTGCGCAACGCTATGCCGCATCTCTGATCGAGCAGCGTGCCTTGGCCGGAGATCGTCCGGTAGTGCTCGGTGTCGAAACTATCTTCGCCCGCGACCAGCACATCCTCGAAGAATGGTGGCGGCGGGAAATTGATGAGAGCGAATTGCGCCAGCGCATCCGTTTCGATTTGGATTGGGGATACGATTGGCCGCCGTTCCATGAACTGCTGGTTGCGGCTCGCGATCATGGAGAAGGAATCTACGGGCTCGATTGCATGCCCCGCGAAAACCTTCGCAAGATCGGCGAACGCGATCGCCACGCCGCAGCAAAGATTGCCGAGATCCGCCAACGCCATCCTGATGCGGTGATCTTCGTGCTGTTCGGTGAGCCTCACCTGGCTCCGGAACATCTGCCTTACGTACTGCACAAAGCGCTGCCCGAGGCAAAAATTCTCACCGTGCTTCAAAACGTAGATGCCCTCTATTGGCGCGCCGCCGGTGAACCGGTCGAGAAGGTTGATGCCGTGCGTGTGAACGAGGATGTGCTGTGCGTATTCAACGCGACGCCGCTCGAGAAGTATGAAAGCTACCGCCTGTTTCTCGACCAATGGAGTCGGTGCGATACCGGCCCTGACTACGCGCCTACGATTTACAACCTGATAGATAGCCTGGCCAATTTTCTCGAGATCAACCGCTACTCTCCACACAATGGAACGCAGCCGAAATTTCTGGTCGACATGCTACCGGAGGTTCACGGCCATTCGTCGGCTACGATGCTCCGCCGTTTAATCTCGCGCAAAGGGATTCGGGAGCAGCAAACGGCAAGCATGCTCGCAAGCGTAGAGGAGCGCGGCAGCGCATATTTTCCCGAGGTGAACGCATTCTACGTCCGTGAATTTCAACTGATGCACGCAGCTGAGGACGCCGCTCGCTTTCTCCATCACGCCTGCCGCGGTTTGCCTCGGCGTGTTAACGGAGACGGTCTAACCGGAAGTGGCGCGGACTGCGACCACTCATCTGGAAATGACAGTGCGGCTGCGCCGCTTGACGCGTTCTTCACCCAAGTGATCGAACATTGCATCGCCTACTTTGGGTCGCGCGTACTCTATCCAGCCCGGCCAGCAGCTGAGATGGCGAATTCTTTTGCATTGTCTTTTGCCGCCTGCAAAAGGGCCGCTCTAGCCGCGGTCCGCGCCGACGAAGAGTTCGAATCAGTTTCCCGAGTATGGGGATACCGTCTGGGAAGTCTGCTATACGATGCCTATCTGGCGGGACGAGTGAGGCCGAGCGGCTTGCGGCGATTGTTTCTAGCTCACCTTGATGAGCCCGGTAGTGCCCGCAAGGTCTGCAAAGCTGTAATCGCGAAAATGCGCAGCGCGTCAAGCGGCTCACATGCCGCAAAGGGTC
>JBAVUV010000464.1:0-3469 GCA_049696955.1 Candidatus Sulfotelmatobacter sp.
GCGTATTGGCTCGCTTCCGTCGCTTAATTTTACAGTAAGTGTTCGCGATTGTCTCGGTCAGCTTCTATGGGAGAGTTTCTGAACCGCCAGCGAAAGGAACTTTTGACCTACAATTACGTATTCTCTAATGAGGATTAAAGCTATGTACTGCAACTATTGCGGCAAAGTGATTCAGGATGACGCGGCGGTTTGCGCCTATTGTGGGATTCGCTTGGGAGCGTCAGTCGCTCGCAAGCGTCTGGTTCGGCCGCGTCAAGGGCGCAAGATTGCCGGCATCTGTCTGGGCGTCGCGGAATATTTCGACGTCGACGTAACGGTCGTCCGCTTAGTGTGGCTGATCGCATCTTTCATGACCGGCATTGGGCTGATCTCTTATCCCATCGCCTGGATTGTCATGCCGGAAGAGCCGTTAATGTTGAATGCTCCGGCCAGCGCTCGACAGGCGACGAGTTCGTAGATCGATAGTTCAATCAGGTTTAAATTGGGCTCATAAGAAACTGGCTCGCAACTAAGTTCTCTGTGATTAAATCGCTGGGATGCAGCGCATAAAAAGCGGCGACGCGGAAATTGCCTATATGGTAATGGGCGAAGGACCACCCGTACTTCTCCTGCACCCATTTCCAGCCAATCATGAATTTTGGCTGCCTTTGGCAAGTGCTTTCTCCACGCGATATCGACTGATTCTCCCCGATCTCCGCGGGCACGGCGATTCCGGCGTTGGCGAAGGGCCGGCCACAATGGAGAAGCATGCCGCGGATATCTTCCGGGTGATGGATGATGCTGGACTTGGCCGCGCTCCCCTGATCGGCGTTTCAATTGGCGGATATGCGTTGTTCGAATTCTGGCGCGAGCATCGCGATCGCGTCGCCGCTCTCGGACTGTGCAATACGAAGGCGCCTGCGGATGCGCCCGATGCCCGCGCCGCTCGCCTGCAAGCGGCGGACGACGTAATCGAGCGCGGCACCGAACCATTCTTCGAGAGCATGATTCCGCGACTGCTGGGCAAGACGACCCGCGAAACGAGGCCTGATCTGGTCGAAGGCGCGTTACGCATGATGCGTAAGATGTCGCCCCAGGACGTCGCGCAAGTGCAGCGCGGCATGGCCGAGCGTCCAGACTCGGTCGATACATTGAAGACCATCCATGTACCCACGCTGCTGCTGACTGGAGAGGAAGACGTGCTCACCGGCGTGAATGAAGCTGAAGTAATGCGCCAGCACATTCCCAACGCGCAGTTGCGTGTTCTACCGAAAGCGGGCCATTACTCACCGTGGGAACGGCCAGAGGAAACAGGCAGAGTGCTGCATCAGTTCCTCGATGGAATTTAGGATGCTTGCTCAGTTTGGTTCCGTAAAATCGAGCACATGATGAGAATCGTTAAGATCATCGCCGCGGTCATCGTTTGGTTCGTTGCCTCGGAATTCTGTGCATACTCGCAGGCCGCTTCTCCCCAGCGCCCCCACATTCTTGGCATCGACCACGTCTCGTTTTACACCACCGCGCCCGATGGAGTGAAAGCCCTTTACAGCGGTACGCTTGGTTTAGCTTCCGCGCCACCCTCGGAGTCTGGCGGCCTCGTGCGATACCTGGTTGGTAAGCAGTGGGTCGGTTACAGCGCGGCGCCTGATCCGAGTGCCACAAACCGGATGGATCACGTTGCCTTCGCCACCGACAACGTCGCCGCGCTGCGTAAGTATCTAATGGCGAAGGGCATAACCGTGGCTCCAATCGAGATTCATGTCGATCACAGTGCGAGCTTCACCGTGAACGATCCGGAAGGCAATCACATTGAATTCGTTGAGCGGAAGGCCACCGAAGTCTCCATCAAGTCGCCTGATTCAGCAGTTTCCCGGCACATGATTCATGCAGGATTCGTCGTCAACAATCGTGATGTGGAGGATCACTTCTATCGCGACCTGCTCGGATTTCATTTGTACTGGCACGGAGGAATGCAGCCCGGCGAAACCGACTGGGTCTCCATGCAAGTTCCCGACGGCACAGATTGGCTGGAATACATGCAGCACCATCCCGAGCACCCTGATTTGCGGCTGATGGGCGTGCTGAATCATATTTCGCTCGGCGTCGCCGACATGAAAAAAGCACAGGCGATTTTGGAATCGCACGGTTGGAAGCCACGCGGAGATGAGAAAGCTCAGATGGGAAAAGACGGCAAATGGCAACTGAATTTGTTCGACCCCGATTTGACTCGCATCGAACTGATGGAATTCAAGCCTGTCGAAAAACCGTGTTGCTCGGATTTCACCGGAACACATCCCTCGGAGTGAACAGTGCAAGGAGTGAGCAGTGAATGAAGTTCACTGACTACAGGCGTCACGTTTGTTAGAATCCTCTGGCGATGATTGATACGCTTTTAGTGGCGGAAAAAACGGTGGTGAATGCCAAAGGCGATGGCCCCGCCGTGGACGTGAGCAGTTCGGCGACCCGTGTGTTCCTCCTCACTCTAGAAATTACTAATATTATCGAGCAGGAGTCTTTCGAACTGAGCATTTTCGGTTCGGCCGATGGTGCATTCTGGGATGCGAAGCCGTTGGTTTCTTATCCGCAGGAGTTTTATCGCGGAGAGTATCCGCTCATCCTGGATCTCACGGGGCATCCGAAAGTGAAGTTTATCCGCCCACACTGGGAAGTGGCCCGCTGGGGACGCGGCGTGGAAACGCCGATGTTCGAATTCGGCGTCAAGCTAAGAGAAATCCCCTCTGAACTCTTGCGCGAAGCTAACCCTCAGACGAAGATTCCAGCCTAATGTTTTGTTAATTCACTTCCTGGCATGAAAAACCAATCACAGGTGATTGTTCGTCCCGCGCGCGGCGTGCGTGGCAGCGTTAGCCTTCCCGGGGACAAATCAATTTCTCACCGCTATGCAATGCTGGCGGCGATCGCTGACGGCCTGTCGAGGCTGGAGAACTATTCCACCGGGGCGGACTGCGCCAGCACCCTCGGTTGCCTGCGCACGCTGGGAGTGAAGTGGGAGCGCAACAGTGGTACCGGCAATGTCATCGAAGTCCACGGTAGTAGCCCTTCGTTGACTGCCCCGAGCGAGCCGCTGGATTGCGGCAATTCAGGTTCAACCATCCGCATGTTGAGCGGGATCGTCTCGGGTCAGAAGTTCGCCAGCGAAATGGCTGGAGATGAATCGCTGTCCCGGCGTCCCATGGAGCGCGTGATTACCCCACTCAAAGCCATGGGAGCGGATATCACGTCTGAAAATGGGCGCCCGCCGCTGCGCATCAAGGGTCGCCCGCTCAGAGGCATCGAATACGCGATGCCCGTTGCGAGTGCCCAGGTAAAGACTTGCCTGCTATTTGCGGGCCTTCTGGCTGACGGCGAAACGCGCATCAGAGAGCCGTTGCACACGCGAGATCACGGAGAGCTTGCGCTCCGGGCGTTTGGTGCAAAACTTGAACGTGCGGGGAATCAAGTGAGTATTCAGGGCGGGCAGCGTTTGCAC
>JBAVUV010000465.1:0-4394 GCA_049696955.1 Candidatus Sulfotelmatobacter sp.
CTTCCGGAGCCCGCCCGAAAGTTCAACTCACCCCCAAAGAAACGCTGATCGTTTCCTGCGTGACTCAGGGCATGAAGAATAAAGAGATCGCGATTCGGGTGGGAACCACGGAACAGGTGGTAAAAAATTATCTGCGCAAAGTGTATGACAAACTCGGCGTCGCCGATCGTCTGGAACTTGCGCTCTATTGCCTCAGCCATCACGTTGTCGATGGCGTTAAACCCCCGCCCATGCCCGACAACGCTACTCAAACTGAGGGCACGTCCGCCCCTGCTGCCGCCAACGGCGTGGCCGCCAGCGCCGCCGCGGGCGCGAGCAGTTCAGGTGCGCAGGCTTCCAACTCAATCATCCCCGACCCAGCCGGCACGGACGAAATTCTCTAGCTGATTCTTTGCAGCGACAAGAGACGAACCATTTGCCTACTTCTCAATTTGCGCTGACGCCCCCACGCCCCATAGAATGAATCGACCGCTAGTGCCACCATGGTTCGCCAGCGGCTTTGCACGTTGCTCCTCAAAGCGAATTGTCCGTAACAGATCCCGTCGGAGAGATGGCCGAGTGGCTGAAGGCGCACGCTTGGAAAGCGTGTTTACTCGAAAGGGTAACGTGGGTTCGAATCCCACTCTCTCCGCCAGTTTTTTGTTGATGCCAATAGACTTACGCGATGGGCTGACGTCCACTGACGTCCATTAACGCGCCATCGCCTGCTTCACTACTCTTCCGTGCGCTTCCCGCATCGATTCCATCATCCCTCCGCCATAGGTATTCAGCGTGGTTTGAATGGATGCGTGCCGCATGAGTTCCTTCTGCACCGTAAGCGGCTCGCCATTGTCTCCCAGCCACGCCCGGTAGGTGTGGCGGAGCGTATGCCAGCCGATGGGTCCTAAGCCGGCTTTGACTGCGGCCGGGCTCAGATGGTTGTGCTGCATGTTCCAGGGTGTGTAGGGCTTTTCTCCCGCCATGTATGGCGATGCGAACACGAAGTCCGATTCGGCGGAAAACTCGGTCCTCCGCCTCCACTCGAAAATGACCTCCGCCAACGCTGGATCGAGTGGCAGGGGCACCTCCGAGTATTCGGTCTTCACGTCATCCACGCGACCGGCAACGATCGCGCGGCGGATGTAGACTGACAGGTTTTGCCAATCAAAATCGCTCCACTTCAGGGCGACCATCTCCGAGCATCTCACGCCGGTACAGAGGGCCAAGATCACCATCGTGCGACACGGTTCCCGATTCACCGTGGCGACGAGCACGGAGAATTCCTCGGGCGTGAGGACTCGAGGTTTCTTTCTTCGCTTCGAACTGCCCTCGATTCGCACCAGAGACATCGGATTGCGGTCCGGGGGCAGGTACTCCCACAACATCGCACAATCGAAGATCCGATGCATGAGCCCCTTGATGTGACCTCTCGTTTTGCTGGCCAAGGGACGCTTGCCTCTCTTGTCCAGGATTGTTTTGAGCCAATCCCGGACGGCCAACGGTTTTACTTGGGTCAACGGGAATTCGCCCCACTTGGGACGAATGTGATTGTTGATGTAGGAAAGGTATGCATGCTTGGTCGAGAAGCGCTTGGGGATCTCTTCCTGGACATACCTCTCAAGGACAACGCCAAACCTCTCATCCGGTTCTGCCGGTTGGTCACGGTTGAGCTTCATTCTCAGGTACGCGACCTTGGAACACCGATCAACCGCGGACCTCGTTTTGTACTCCATCGTTGTGCCGATGTCCTCTGACATTCTTTTGCCGGTTTTATCCCGCCAGCGGAATTGCCAGATTGCAGGACCTCGGGCGCGCTCCTTCAGTTCAATCGTTCCATGTTGATATCTCGTCCTCACTGATTACCTTTCCTCAGAAGGACGCGAATGGCAAATCAATGCTAGCTGTTCTTCCCGCCACCTGACAATGGCGGAAGCGGTAGATTTCCACCGGTAACCAATTCGAAATACGGGGATCTTCTTTGCCTCTGCGAGGCGCCGGCACTGCTCAGCCGAGCAGTTCAAGATCTTGGCGACCGCCTTTAGCCCGATCGTGGGTTCATACGTACCATCGAACTGCTCGAACTCCTCTCGCCGACCGATGCCGGGAACAATTGATATTTGTGAATGTTGGCTGGTTGACATCGCACACTCCTTGTCATTCGAGCCGCAGACCGGGCTCTGTAGGTCACGATTACCAACAGCTTTTACATCGGCTTTCCGTTTTGGTCAAAATCCGCGAAGGAATGCCAATAAACCCTTGCTCGACCGCGCCGAGCCACCTGATTTGACCGAAATTTCATTCGGGCGTACGTTTCTGACGCTCGCCACCGAGAAAGTCGACGCGGGTAGAGGAGTACAAGTGTTTTCATCTCTTGAAGAAGTCAGCGTAGGACTTAGATCCACTGGCTACATCGCCGATTCGATTGCCACGACCACGGTGTACTTAGCGGCCAAACTGCGGAAGCCATTACTGCTCGAAGGTCCTGCAGGCAGCGGCAAGACGCAGCTCGCATATGCGGTTGCCGAAGCTGCAAACACGAGCGTCGAGCGCCTGCAGTGCTACGAAGGCGTCGACGAAGAGAAAGCAATTGGGAAATTCGATGAGCCCCTGCAGAGGCTTTGCGTCGAGTTAAAGGCCAAGTCCAGCAATGTCGACTGGGATTCCCTCCGGACCGAACTGCACGGCCAGCAATTTTTTGGCGCCGGGCCGCTTCTGCGCGCGTTGCAGTGCGAAAGGCCTTGCGTCTTGTTGATCGACGAACTGGACAAAGTGGATCACGCATTTGAGGCCTTGTTGCTCGAGTTGCTGAGCGTGTGGCAGTTGAGCATTCCGAAGCTGGGCACCATCAAAGCCAGGAACATTCCGTTCGTTGTGTTGACATCGAATGAAGAGAGGCGCATCGGCGATCCCCTGCGCCGGCGCAGCTTCTATCTTCGGGTTGAACACCCCACCGCGGAGCGAGAAGCAGAGATTGTTGCGCTGAGAACGCCGGATTCCACGCACGAATTTCACGCCGGTATGGCGGGACTCGCTAAGGCTTTGCGTGGCTGGAGCATGGAGAAACCGCCCTCAGTCTCGGAAATTCTCGATCTCGCGCAGGCACTCAAAGTTCTGGGAAGTGAACAAATTACGCCGGACATGAGAGACATTCTCCTGCCTTTGCTCGCTAAAACGGAGGCCGATCGGCGCAAACTGCTCCTGCGGGATGGGTTTGCCAGTTTGATCTTTGACGCGCAGCAGTACAGCGCCGAGGCTCTGCGAAGGAGTGCGGCATGAAGCCAATACTCATCTTGGCGCAAGTGCTTTCAGCAATTTCGATTTGCTTGGCACAATCGCCTAACCCGCAGGCACGAGTTGCGGGTCGATCCAAAGTGCTGGGACCGCCTCCGAAAGAAACCCCGGTTACCTTCTCAGCAGGAGGCGAAAATCGGGCGCTTCAGCCTGATATCCTGATAATGTTAAGGGCCGATTCGAAGAGGAAAAATGAGTATTCCTCAGAATTCAACGTGGAAAACACGACTGGTGGAACGCGGGTTCCCGGACCGTTCGTTCGACATCGAGTTTTGGCAGGAGCAGGGAGATGAAGCAATCTTTGCTGCGGCATGGGAATTGGTGGAATTAGTTGAGGAAAGCCATGGCAGAAAACCCACACTACAGAGAACTGCTACAACTCTTAAACGAATTTGAAGTTGAGTATTTAATCGTGGGCGGGTTCGCAGTCATGAAATACGGCGAGCCGCGGTATACGAAAGATCTCGACGTGTGGGTCCACAACTCACCGCAAAATTCCGCCCGTGTCGTTGGAGCGCTCAGGAAGTTTGGTGCTCCCCTCGAGCATGATGGGATCACCGCGCAGACATTCGCCGGGAAGCAACTGGTCTATCAGATCGGAATTGCGCCGGTCAGGATTGACGTTTTGACCGAAATCACAGGCGTCGAGTTCCCGGATGCGTGGGGAAAGAGGGTCGCAAGCACTTTCTTCGGTGTTCCGGTGCACTTCATTTCCCTAGATGACCTAGTGGCGAACAAACAGGCCTTAGGACGGAGCAGCGACTTGAAGGACCTGAAACAGAATCCGAAACGCGCAAAATCATAAGGAGTGATTTGGCAAGATGGATCGGACGGAGCTGCTTTCCAGTGGCCAGAAAGGGTCAGATGACTATTCCTGAGAGAGGTCGAAAAGGGTTTGCGAGTCAAGCTAGGTGACAAACTGCAACACGAGGTGGAGGAATACCGAGCTACGGTTCCTGTGCATCCAGGGATTCGGTCACTCAAGGGGACCCTCGCCAGCAATAAGGGAACAGGAATGTCTTTCTCCGAAATCCGCGAAGCCGCCGCTGAGGCTGTGCGTCCGCGCTGATATCGCTTTTGCGGTCGGCCGCCGCGGCGTCGAGATCAGTAGGGTAACGGTACAC
>JBAVUV010000466.1:0-5125 GCA_049696955.1 Candidatus Sulfotelmatobacter sp.
GCGCAGTCGAAAGCCTGCCCTGAGCGAAGCCGAGGGGGATCCCTGCACTTTCACCACGAGCGTGCGGGTGAGATTTCGCCGCCAGCATTTGTAAGAATTGCGAATTTGATTTCAAGCAACACCCGGAATCCATCTTCGCAAAACGCGCAATGGGACCACATGCCGTGGAGTTTTCCTATCGAGGGCGATAAGTGATATCGCGATTTATCAACAGCATCCCTCTTGGCTATCAAGTTTCAACATTTGTACAATCGCCCGAACCGCCGAGCGATTTCGAGATTCCTAAAGAGGACACCCAGCGATGGCGAAAAGGAGACATTATGGAGTTCGTAATGTTTGAAGATGTGGACGGCCTGGAAGTCTTTGTGAACCCCGAACGGGTGATCTGGGTGAGAGAACACTCCAACCAAACTACAATAATCAGCTGCGGACACGAGGACAAGTTTGCAGTGCGCCTCGCTCCCGCTCATGCCGTTGCCGCGTTGGGCAAGACAGCTCGCTAAACCGGGGGGCAGTTCAGAACCGATCAGTAATACGGCTCATCGTTGCTGAAAGAGTCGATCGCCTCCCGTCAGTGAGCACAGCTTCCACTCAAGGCACAATCGCGACTTGCTGCAACTGACCAAAGCAGGCGTTTACACGTTTTGACCGAGGTTGCTGAGGTGCTTCCGAAGTAATGCCCCGCGAGCGTTTCTATCCCGTCACCGTGCAGAGTCGTGCAAAGCGGTGCGGAGTTTTGAAGACAGGAAGTATGTCCAATATCATCATTTTATGCCTCGCGCCAACGTGTCCACCCTAAAGAGCATTTTCCGCCAGCTTTGCCCACGCTGCCGCACTGGCAGAATATTTCGTTCTACCATTTACTGGGGCTGGCCCAGGATGAACGATCGCTGTCCGGTCTGCGGTCTCCATTTCTATCGCGAGCAAGGATACTTTCTCGGCGCCATGTACTTCAGCTACGCTCTGGGCTCGGCCGTGATCTGCGCATTTGCAGCGGTTCTTTGGGGCCTGACCACCTGGCGTTTGGAGAAGATCACAATCGTAGCGATTCTACTTTTCCTGCCCTGTGTGCCCGTGATCACACTTTTTTCACGGGTCCTCTGGATTTACCTGGATCAGGCGATCGATCCGGAGGTAAGAACGCCCTCAGTTTGATATCGGTGTGGACGGAACAACGAGTCGAAATTGTGGGCACGTGCAGGCCTCAAAGGCGGCCCAGACCTTCAATCGGGGTGTACGTAGGGATCGCCGAAGGCGCGCCACCGTGCAGCGCACGTGAGGCGATTACGCTCATCGAGAAATGGCCGGGGCGGCTCGACGACTGTAAGAGCGATTACCATGAGCCGCGAATGCCGGAGACTACTGGTGGTTCTGATCATGATCTTTATCGTGGTCATGATCGTGGCTGCGGCGCCAATCCTGGTAATGCCTTTGATCGTCTTTCGACAAATGCTGATAGTCAACATGTGGGTCCCGGTGGTTCTCGGTCACCCATTGGTTGTAGTAAACGTCATCCTGCCGAGCGTAGTAGTGGTGCGCACAACCGACGGTTGCGAACGGCAACATCAGAGCGGATCCTAGAAGCAATGAACTGAAAAGCCGCGTGCCACGATGCATCAGACATCCTCCTCGCCACGATTCAGGCAGAGTTGTTGGTTGCAACTAGGAGCTTTTGCGGTTGCCTGACCGTCGCGGTTTTTGAGCGTAATGGGCATTTTGCAATAGTTATGCTGGCTTCATTAAGTTCAAAGTGCGCGACGACCCGCGCAATATTGACGATCAGGCAAGGCTCGGACTGCGAGCAACAAATCAATCACCGTTTTCTCATTTGTCAGCGGTGCAAACGTCCGATGAGCGGATCATGGGGTCACTTCTCAGCGTGCCTTTTTTAGGTTCAAGAAGTTTTTGGGGCAGCATGACCGCGTCACTTCGCTAAAGCCGACGGGTGCTCCCTGATTGAAGCCACGTCGTTTTCCCTTAATTCACAGTGATCGTTATAGGAAGTGTGGCAGACTGACCCCCGGCGTTCGCGGTCACAGTAACGGTGCTGTTGCCGGTTGGCGTTCCTGAGTTCGAATTGCCCGAGCTCCCCGATCCTCCGCTACAGGCGGTCCCTAATACCAACGCCAAAACCATAGGGATGGCAGCAGCCATCTTGGTCAACCGCCGACGACTCCCCCGCTTGGTGAGAAAGATCATAATCGCTATCAGTCCGGGAAAGACTAGCGAACACATCTGGCCCAATAGATTCCTGTTTGAAGGAAGGCCAAGGCTCGACATGGAGGACCCTGTGGTTGCGATTTGCAATGCAACCGTGCCCACACCACCCGAGAAAGTCGGCGTGCCGAAACTGCATGTCGCCTCACTTGGCAATCCGCCGCATGAGAATGAGATCGAATTCGACGAAAAACCGGCAACTGTCAGCGTGGTCTGCCCAGTAGAACCCGGCGTAGAAATAGTTATGGCGCTAGGATTGGCGGAAAGAACGGGCCGAGCAACAAGGCTGAATACTGTGCCGCAGCCATTTGGGGAACTGCAAGAAAGATCGCCTCCATAAACTGTTGTTCCATAGAAGATCCCGTTGGTCGCTTGGACCAGCTGCGCAAAAGGACCGGAGCCGTCAGTGTTGTCGAAGCTGTGCAAGACGGTCAGCGCGCCCGCCGGAGTAACTTCGAAAATGATCCCGTTTCCGGAGGCGCCTCCATCGGTGTTACCTCCATATCCCGTGGTCCCGTAGAAGTTTCCGTCGGTGCCCAACCTAAGCCCCGCCCACGGGCCGAAGCCATCGGTGCAGCCCGTCTGCGGGCAAAAGCTGTACAGTGTGGTTAGCGTACCGCTCGGAGTGATCTTGAAGACCGTGCCACAATTACCGGGGCACGAACTGTTGGCTCCGCCAAAGTAGGTTGTCCCATAGAAGTTCCCGTCTGTCCCCTGCGCCAGCGCGCTGTAAGGAGTAGTGCCGTCAGTGCAGTTCTGCAGGTTGCAGAAGTTGTAAATCGTGGTTAGGTTACCTGCTGGCGTGATGCTGAAAACTGTGCCGCAGCCTCCGGTGGTAGTGCAGTGGCTGCTGCTTCCCCCTCCGTTAGTTGTCCCATAAAAATTTCCATCGTTGCCCTGAATCAGGGCAGCATAGGGGTAAGAACCGTCCGCGCAGTTCGTTTCGGAACAGAAACTGTAAAGCGTGGTTAGCGTGCCAGTGGGGGTTATTTCGAACACGGTGCCATAGCTGTTGGCTCCGCCGCCATAGGTTGTACCATAGAGGCTCCCGTTCGTAGCTTGAATCAGTCCTGCTATAAACCCCCCGACATAACCGTCACTGCAGTTGGCTTGAGAGCAAAAGCTGTAAAGCGTCGTCAGTTCGCCCGCTGGGGTGATACTGAAGACTGTGCCGCACCCTGCGGTGGAGGAAGAACGAGAGGTGCAGTACGTGCCGGTCCCGCCGCTCCCTGTAATTCCATACATGTTTCCGTCGCTCGACTGCACCAACCCTCCGGGGTAGGCGCCATCCGCGCAGGCGGCTTGAGAACAAAAATTATAGAGAACGGTTAAGGCACCCCCGGGCGTCAGCTTGAATGCCGTACCGCAGCCACCACCGCAGTTCGCTTCGGGTGAGCCATCAAACCTAGCCGTCCCGTACAAGGTTCCGTCAGTGCCCTGAATGAGAGACGAATTGGGATTGGCGCCGTTGGTCCCATCGAAACTTACCAGACTGGTGAAGGTGGCTTGCCCATACAAGGCAATTGTCGCGGCGATAGAAAATGCAAAGACGAGGCCTGCCGTTTTCAATAAGCTGAATTTATTCACACTACCTCGCTTCCGGCTGCGCGTCGCGGTGGTTCTGAGAGGGGAGGAGGCTCTTCAACGACCTTATTTTGCGAGCCGGGCACAAACTGTATTCTGAGAGGGAGCTGGGCGTCAAGGCGGATGCGGGCGATTCGTGGATGACCTGTCGAGGGCATCACTCCCGACGACTGTTGAAATCAGATGGGATGAGAAGGCCGGTCTCCTACGGGATGCGGTACGCTCCCAAGTTATCGACGTGCTCGAAGCACAAGAGATAAAGGAGACCGACAATGAAGAAGATTAGCACCGTAGCGGCGAAGCAGAGCAGGAATATTTCCCAGCAGAAGCTCACCATCGGATTGGACCTGGGCGATCGTTCGAGCTGGTATTGCGTGCTGAATGAATCAGGCGAAGTGGTGCTGGAGCAGAGGCTGAGCACGACTCCGAAAGCGATGAAAGAAGTGTTCAGCAAAATGTCGCGCAGCCGGATCGCGCTGGAAACGGGAATGCATTCGCCGTGGATCAGCCGTTTGTTGGGCGAGTTAGAACACGAAGTGATCGTGGCGCACGCGCGCAACGTGCGTTTGATCGGAGAGAGCCGGAAGAAGGACGACCGCATGGATGCGCAGACGCTGGCACGGCTGGCGCGGATCGATCCGCAGTTGCTGAGTCCGGTGAAGCACCGCAGTGCGAAAGCGCAGGCGGATCTGACCGTGATCCGGGCGCGCGCGGGACTGGTGCGAGCGCGGACGGCGCTGGTCAACACCGTCCGCGGACTGGCCAAGAGCTATGGAGAGCGGCTGCGCGGGTGCAATGTGCGCAATATGAATCCGGAAAAAGCGGAGGGGTTGAGTCCAGAACTGCAACGCGCACTGGAGCCGTTGCTGGGGGGAATCGAGTCGTTGAGCGAGCGCATTTGTGAGTGCAACGAAGGGATCGAAAAGCTGGCCCAGGAAGGTTATCCGCAGGTGGCGCTGCTCAAGCAGGTCAAAGGTGTGGGCACTCTGATCGCGTTGACCTTCCTGCTGACGCTCGAAGACGCGCATCGTTTTCGCAAGAGCCGCGACGTGGGCTGTTACCTGGGGCTGCAGCCCGGACGGCGAAACTCGGGCCAAAGTCAGCCGCAAATGCACATCAGCAAAGAAGGCGATCCGTATCTGCGGACGTTGTTGGTGCAGGGTGCGCATCACATTCTGGGGCCGTTTGGAGTGGACAGCGATCTGCGGCGCTAGGGTTTGAAACTGGCCGAACGCGGTGGCAAGAGCGGGAAGAAGCGAGCGGTAATCGCTACGGCGAGAGAGTTAGCCGTACTGCTGCATCGTTTGTGGGCGAGTGGAGAAGT
>JBAVUV010000467.1:0-6264 GCA_049696955.1 Candidatus Sulfotelmatobacter sp.
CCCCGCGCAGCATCCAAGTCGATTACTTGTACGAGGGGATACTTGGAGAAGCGCTCGATCCAATACTCGAAGTCGTCAAACTCAAGCGCCTTCTTTTCGCCCTGTACCAACTGCACAATCTTTCCGCTCATGAGGTCGATCGACGGAATCAGCATGGCCACCTCACCGGTATGCTGGCATCGTGAAGTTCGCGTTTTAGTTGGGCGATATTTTCGATGCCGAAATGAAAGATCGACGCTGCCAGAGCCGCGTCGGCCTGGCCGTCGCGAAAGACCTCAATAAAATGAAGAGGAGATCCCGCGCCTCCCGAGGCAATCACAGGGATCGAGACCGCTTCTGCAACGGCGCACACCAACTCGCAATCAAAGCCCGACTGCGTTCCGTCGCGGTCCATCGAAGTAAGTAAAATCTCTCCCGCTCCGGAAGCGGTGGCTTCTCGCGCCCATTGAACCGCGTCACGGCCCGTGGGGACGCGTCCTCCCGCGACAAATACCTCAAATCCTCCATCGACTTTTCTTGCATCGATTGCCACCACCACTGCCTGCGAACCAAATCGCCCGGCAATCTCGCCGATCAGTTTCGGTTCGCGAACGGCTGCTGAGTTGATAGCGATTTTGTCGGCGCCTGCATCGAAGACGGCTGCCGCGTCGTCGAGCCGGCGAATTCCTCCGCCTACCGTAAACGGAACAAACAGCGATCGCGCCGTGCGGCGGACGGCATCCAGCATCGTGCCGCGGTTTCCGCTTGTGGCCGTTATGTCGAGCAAGACGATTTCATCCGCACCATTCCGCGCATGAGCAGTGGCACATTCCGCAGGATCGCCGGCATCGCGCAGATTCTTGAACTTGACGCCTTTCACAACCCGTCCTCCATCCATATCGAGGCAGGCGATGATGCGCTTGGTTAACATCGGACCTCGCTAAAATTCTTCAGGATCGAGAGTCCCACGTCTCCTGATTTTTCCGGATGGAACTGCACTCCGAAGATGTTGTCTTGTTCGACCGCGCCGGCAAAATGGAGCCCGTACTCGGTACCCGCAACCATTGCAGCCACGACGGGGGCGTGGAAAGAATGTGTGTAATAGACGAACGAATCCGGTGCAACGCCCCGCAGCAAGCGGGAGCTTGCCTGCACAGTAAGTGAATTCCATCCCACGTGCGGCGATTTCACGGAAGGCGGAAACTGCCGGCACTTGCCGGGGAAAAATCCTGCGCCTGCAATCTCACTGCACTCTTCGCTGCCTTCGAAAAGCCATTGCATTCCAAGGCAGATCCCAAGAAGCGGTCTCCCCGCGGAAACGGCGCGCAGCAAGGCTTCTCGCATCCCCGAGCAACTCAGAGCCCGGAGCGAGGAAAAATGTCCCACCCCGGGTAGGACGATCTTTTCCGCCGCGGTTAGGGAATCAGAATTATTCGTCACTATATTTTCAGCGCCGAGATAGTCGAACGCCTTCTTCACCGAATTGAGATTGCCAGCTCCGTAATCGACGATGGCAATCATAAGAGTCCCTTGGTGCTCGGCAGCATGCGGCCCAGGCGGCGATCGCGGGAGCAGGCCACGCGCAGAGCTCGCGCGAAGGCTTTGAAGAGAGCCTCGATCTTGTGGTGGCTGGAACGTCCATAAAGCACACGCGCATGAATATTCGCGCGCGCGCCTCGCGCAAAGCCTTCGAAGAAGTCGTCTACCAGTTCTACCTGCAAATCGCCGACACGTGCCGCACGGACCTTCGTATCGACAACTGCAGCGGCGCGCCCGCCGAAATCGACCGCGGCCAGACCGAGCGTCTCATCCATAGGCATGACAAAGTAACCGGCGCGCAGAATGCCGCGGCGATCTCCGAGCGCCCGGTCAAACACCTCTCCCAAAGCGATTCCGACATCTTCCACAGTGTGGTGCTGATCCACGTCCAGGTCGCCGACCGCAGTAAGTTTCAGATCGAACGCGCCGTGCCGCGCAAACAGCTCCAGCATGTGGTCAAGAAAACGGATTCCGGTGGCGACTTCATACTTGCCACGACCTTCGATGGTGAGAGCGATCCGAATCTCGGTTTCCGCGGTCTTGCGATGCAGCTTAGCTTTTCTCACGCTTTAACCTCGCTCGATAGCCTGAGTTTCCCGGCCACGTCGCGCAGAGCGCTGATCAATATTTGCGTATGTTCGTACGATCCGACCGTGAGCCGCACGCAACCTTCGCATCCAGGATCAGAGTTGCGGTCCCGGACGAGAATTCCCCGGGCGCGAAACTCCCGGATGAACTCCGCATAGGCGGGGCCAACGCGTACGAGGACAAAATTAGCGCGGCTCGGCCAATATTGAAGGCCAAGTGTTCTGAGTTCTTGCTCCAGAATTTGACGGCCCTGCTGCACCTCAGCCACGTAGCGTTCCACGTATTGCTGATCTTGTAGCGCGTCCGGCAACACGGCGAGGGCGGCTGCGTTTACGTTGTAAGGCGAAGCCACACGGCGCACCATCGAGATCTGACTGGCGTTCCCAGCGAGGATGCCGATGCGCAGACCGGCCAGCCCGTAAGCTTTCGAAAATGTGCGCGCCACAAAAAGATTTGTCGGCAAGTCCCCGTGGTTGAGAATTGTCTCTCCGTGAAATTCGAAATACGCTTCATCCACCAGGACCGCAGCTTGCGGCGCCGCCTGAGCGATCCGAAGCAGTACCTCGCCTGCAACTGCTGCCCCCGTCGGGTTGTTCGGATTCGCCACCGCGATGAGCCGCGTGCGAGGGCCGATTCGCGAAAGCAATTTCTCTAGAGGAAAGGAAAAGTTCTCACCAGAAAGAATCTGAACGAGGCTCGCTCCTTCGGCTTGGGCAAAGATTGCATACATCGCGAAGGTCGGCACCACGATGATTGCCTCGTCCCCCGGCTCCAAATATGTCGAGCAAAGGAGATGGATGGCTTCATCCACACCGTTTGTAAGTAGAATCTGCGGTGTTTGTAGTCCGAGAACATCGGCGACCTGCGCCTCCACCGGTTCGCGTTCGGGATAACGAGCCAACGCCTCGGCATCGAGCGAGCGCAGTCGTGCCAGCACGCGCGGCGAGCAACCAATTGTGCTTTCGTTGAAATCTAAGCGCAGGCCCACGCGTCCAGCCAAGGGCGGCCGATATGCGTGGAGATTTCTTACTGCGACGCGGGCCTCAAGCATTGGTGCTCCTCACCCGCAAGGATTCGGCGTGTCCGTGCAGGCCTTCGGCTTCAGCCAAAACGATTGCCTGGGAAGCGATGCTGCGAATCCCTTCGCGGGATATTTCCTGGCAAGAAATGATGCGGACGTAATCCAGAACGCTGAGTCCGCCGCGCACGCGGGCCATCGCTCCTGTAGGCAGCACGTGATTCGGCCCAGAGATGTAGTCTCCCGCGGATTGGGGCGTGAACTCGTTCAGGAAAATCGATCCCGCATTTTGCACCAGCGGCGCCAGAGCCGCTGGCAACGTGAGATGCTCGGGTGCAATCTGATTCGCCGTCTCGACCGCCTGCTCGAGAGAATCGACCAAAAGAATAGCTCCATTGCGAGAGAGCGACTGCGCGGCAATCGGATTTGCAGGAGTGCGCTGCTGCACTTGCATCTGTACAGCTTTTGCTAGTTGGTTCGAAGTTGTGATGAAGACGCAGAGCGTATCGGGATCATGCTCCGCTTGCGCCAGTAAATCACACGCGATGAATGCAGGATCGCCCTCGGCGCTCACGATAACGGCTTCAGTTGGACCAGCAAGGAATTCAATCGCGCAGTCGAATGCAACCATCTTCTTGGCTGCTGTGACGTAACGGTTGCCGGGGCCCACGATCTTGCTCACGCGCGGAATACTTTTCGTGCCGCAGGCAAGTGCGGCAATCGCTTGCGCCCCGCCAACGCGGTAAAATTCGTGCACGCCGAGGAAAGCGGCTGCCGCTAAAGTCGCCTGCGCCGGGTGCGGTGAGACTACGCGAATTTCTGGCACGCCCGCGATTTGCGCGGGAATCACCGTCATCAACAGAGTGGAAGGCAGGGGGTAACGACTTCCGGGAACATAGCAACCTACCGATTCCAGCGGACGCACTAACTGACCCACACAAACCCCAGGGTGAATTTCGCGACGCCACTCTTCCGGCTTCTGCCACTCGCAGTAGCGGCGAATATTTTCTGCGGCTCGTGTAATGGCATCTCTAAGTTCCGCAGGGGTTTTCTGCCAGGCATTCCGCAGATCGGTTTCCGGCACGCGCAGGGGTTCGTCCTTACTCAAGCTGTCCCAGCGCGCAGAATAACGCCGTAAAGCTCGGTCTCCATCGCGTCGTACCTTGTTCACGATGCGCCGCACCGCCGGCTCAACCTCGGCGAGATTGTTTGCGCCGCGGTGCTCTAGCGTTCGCAAATACCGATCCTTCTTACGCCCCTCAAGTATGCGCAGGCGCATCACATCACCACCTTGTTCAGCGGATACTCGACAATTCCCTGCGCGTTCGCTTGTTTGAGCTTTGGGATCAGCGACCAGGCTGCGTTTTCTTCAATCACGGTGTTGACCGCTACCCATTCGCCATCCGCGAGGGGCGCGACCGTGGGATTTTGCAACGCCGGAAGCAAACCAAGAACGGCGGCCAGATCCGGCTTGCGAACGTTGAGCATCAAGCCAACTCGGCCCAGCGCGGAGATGGCGCCGGAAAGCATTACGGCGAGGTTCTCGATCTTCTGCCGCCGCGCGGGATCGGCCCATGCAGTGTTGTTGGCAATCAGCTGCGTGTTCGACTCCAGAACCGTTTCGATAATTCTCAAGTGATTCGCGCGCAACGAACTACCAGTCTCGGTAACTTCTACAATCGCATCGGCCAGCAAGGGCGGCTTCACTTCGGTCGCGCCCCAGGAAAATTCAACTTTCACAGGGACGTTTCGGCTGGCAAAATAATTCCGCGTGAAGCTCACCAATTCGGTGGCGACGATTTTTCCTTCAAGGTCTTCAGGTTTCTTGACGCTGGAATCCTCAGGCACCGCGAGCACCCACTTCACTTTGCCCATGCTCTGTTTCGCGTAGATCAGGTCGATCACGCGGACCACGTCGAGACCGCTTTCGAGAACCCAGTCGAGCCCGGTGAGCCCGGCATCCAGCGCACCGTGTTCGACGTAGCGCGCCATCTCCTGCGCACGAATGAGCAGACATTCGATTTCGGGATCATCGGTTGCCGCGAAGTAAGAGCGCGCGCTGGTATAGACGCGAAGCCCGGCGCGAGTGAAAAGATTGAGCGTGGCTTCCTGCAGACTTCCCTTGGGAACGCCCAGACGAAGCTTCATCGCTGCGACTCCTTTTCAGCGAGCGCTGTGCCCAGCGGAAGTTCCTCTGTAAAACAGGACCTCGATCCGGTGTGGCAAACCTTGGCTTCGCCTAATACGTGAACCCGGAGTAGTACCGTGTCGCGGTCGCAATCCGTCCATGCAGCGACGACTTTGAGGCGATTGCCGGAGGTTTCCCCTTTGGTCCATAACGTCTGGCGAGTGCGACTGTAGAAAGTGACGAAGCCTGTTCGCAGCGTCGCCTCCAACGCCTCCCGGTTCATGAAGCCCACCATGAGCAGTTCTGCAGTAGTGGCGTCCTGAACGACTGCGGGAGCCAGACCTTGCATTTTGTCGAAGTCAATCTCCATTGAAAACCCCTCGTTCTCAATCCCGGGTGTTCGGTCGCGCGCAGCAGAAACAAAAAACCCGCTGCGCGTTTCGCGTCAGCGGGCTTGGATTCCTATGATTGCTTTAGGTCGTCATCCGAAGTGCTCCGCCGACACGCTCATCGCATGGTGATGGTGGTGATGACGATGATGGTGAAGCGAAGCCATGACAAAATGATGCTATTCCGATTCGCGGCTGTCCGTCAATTGTTATTCGCATAGCCGCTGTGCTGCCGCGCAAACCTCGGGGCCCTCTGATTTCGATGCATTCGGAGCTTGATGCTTCGAGTGGGCAGCAACTCCCGAGACAGAAATGACTTAGTTGCTGTTTCCACGATCTCTTCTCAGAATTAAAAATCACAAACATGAATTCTCTGTATCTATTTTTTGCATGGTTGTCGCGGGCGACGAGGCGGCGCTCCGACGAAGTCCAGGTACTGGCCGACGCTCGAGAATGCCCCATATAATCGGAGGCCATGGCTGGATCCGATCACACTGCGATGCTCAAAGTGGCAATCGCCGAAGCTCGCAAAGGGCTGGCTGATGGCGGCATTCCGATCGGGGCGGCGATTTTCGATGACAACGGAAAACTTGTGGGCGCGGGGCACAATCGCCGTTTGCAGA
>JBAVUV010000468.1:0-3354 GCA_049696955.1 Candidatus Sulfotelmatobacter sp.
TAGCTGGAGTCTGACGTGGTGCGGTAGGGATTGGTAACGGTTGCGAGGCGACCGTCGGCATCGTAGGTGGTATCTGTGTAATCCGTTCCCTGCGGATCGGATGAGATTTCCTTGTGAATTTCGCGGCCCAGGCCATCGAACACGCTGGTGGCGATCGAATTCTGAGATGACGTGATTTTCCTGGTAAGAGTGGCGCTTACCGGGAAAGTCAATTCCTGGCGAGTAACTGTATCGAGACCACCGTCGGGATAGGCTGCGGTGGCGATGCGCCATAGAGTGTCGTACGTGTAGTTGGTGGGCTGACCATTTGGATCAGTAGTGGTCATCAGCAGGCCTGTGTTGAAATCATATAGATTGGTTGTGGACTGATTCAGGGCATTTTTGATCGTTGTGAGATATCCGCCCGCGTAAGTAGTGGAGTACAAGTAATTGGTGGCATTTAGCTTCGGGTCATAAATCGTTTCGACCATCCCTGTATCGAAGAAATGAGAATTCGTGACGAGATACGTGCCGCCGGGGTTGAGCCAGCGGTGAATGGAGGTCTGATTTCCACGATAAGTGCCGTAGGGCGAGGTCGTGTGTTGGGTGGTAATTCCGCCTGAGTCTGCGGTGAATTCGTCGTAGGCATAGGTGGTGTAGACGACCTGAGTGCCACTTGCGTTTTTCGTTTGCAGCGAAGTCAAGGCGTCGAGGATGTTGTCGGTCAGATAGGTCGAACCCGTCGTAGCGAGATATGCCCTGGTCGTGGTTCGGAGGAGCGGACCAAAGGCGTTCTTGGCGATGTCGTATTCCGATTCGGTGATGAGCTGACCGTAACCAGCGGTTCCCGGGCCCGTGTCACCGGCGTATGTGAAACCGGCGTCGTACGTCTTCGTGAGCTTCTTCCTGAATTGGACTGACCCGCTGTACAAAATTGTGTCGATTTCGGAAGGCTCGACGCTGTTCACATGAAGAGGAGTGGTTGCGGCGTAGTTCGTGTCGGTGGAGGTCTGATAAGTAGTATCGGTTTCACGCAACAGGGTGCCCGAGCCTTGATATTCCCAGTCTGACGTTTCGTAGAAAGTGCACGGACCGAGGGCCGTGAAATAATGCTCGGAGAGGTTTCCGAGCGGGTCGGTTACATCTGTGGTTATGGAGGTTAGCGAGGCTCCCGAGAGCGAGTAAGCACCGCTTGAATAGGTCCAAATGTGTGACCCCTGACCGTCGTCCGCGTCGAGGGCTCTGGTGGTTACTCCGCGGAAATAAAAGCGGGGATAGCTCGGGTCACCGCAAATCCGTGCATCTGTCCATGTGTAAGAAATCGTGCCGCCAGTAGGCAGCGACACGGAAGACAGGTTTCCCTTCGCGTCGTATTCGAAAGTCCAGGTCTGATCGTTCGGCAAGACAAGACTCTGCAAGAACATCGGAGTGCCCGAATAAGTTCCAGCTTGAGAGCCAGTGATGCTGAAGGAAACGGGAAACTGCGCATAACAGAATTTGTAAACCTCGTTCCCTGTGTAACCGGGAATGGTCCACGTATAAGCCTTGTATGTTGCCTGAGATCCAGAGCAGCCCGAAAAGTCGGTTGTGGTTACACCTGTCACAGTGCCGTATTGTTCGGACGGGGGAGGTGGGATAGAACGACCCAAAGAATCGGTCCAACCGGAGCTGCCGCTCGTCATGGTGTTGCCATTGGCGTCTTCGATTAGGCCGGATGTGAGGTTATAACGGGTACCCAGACGGTCGGTGACGATGTTGGTGCTCGAGTCCCAGCGGTAGCCTGTGGTGTCGAGGGTTTCCCAGACTGTCCCGCTCACGTTCCCCAACTCATGGGACCGACTGGTCGGCAAGTAGAAGGGAATAGCCACCAAGATTCGTTCCGTAAACAGCGCCGAGGATGCTCATTCCTAGATTCGGCGAAGGCACAACCTGAACGCCGTTTCCGACCCACTCCCACGAGTAAGTGCACTGGTTTCCAGGCGGATGACAGAGCTGATCAACCTCTGGCGTGGGATTGTCATAACGGAGGACGAAGCCCATCGGCAATTTTCCGCCGCGTTGCGGATACGAAACGACAGGCGCATGGAAGTCGATCTTTCCGTTCGAGAGATTCACGACGTCAATGTCCCCGCCGTGGTAAGAACCGTAGGGCTTGAGGCCTTGCTCCGTGATGATATTGTTTTGAGCGGCCGCGAAAGAAACGGGAAAGAGAACGAGAACGGCTGCGAGCCACAATCGCTTCATGCGCGAGAGCCTCCGGGCGTGAAGACGCGCCATCTATATAGATTCTAACCAAGCACCTGTCAAGGGATTAGTCGAGCTGTTATAAACCGCCAGTGTGTTAAGAATTCAATTTGATGACTCGAACGATAGGGCTGATTGCGGAGCTTTGTAGAGTCGCTAGGAAGTGACCATGTTATGCAGCACGGCTTTGCAGCTTATTGATCAACGTTTTTTCCCAAGTTGTTCCCAAGTTTTGGGATGAACCCCTGTTATGAGACAAAAAATTGGGCACACATGCAGATTTTCATTCAGCCTTCATTGCATCTGGTAGCAGGAGAAGGGGTCTGGGGAAGAGGACGGCGTTTAGATCTCCTCACCCCGGACTTTTTGTTGGACGGGATCACACCCCTGGCAGTCCGGAACCGGGAAACAGCGGTAGCCAAGTACCTCGATCATGCCAAAGGATGGGCAAGCTGTTGTTCGGAACCGTATCAGGAAACACAACAAGCGCACCGAGCGCCCGAAACCCCAGCCGAGAATCTACATCTAAGCTGGGATAGTGCTTTGCCGCCGCATCCTGACAGAACTGCCGCAGATTGTTTCGCTGCTCCTCGATAGGCAGAATCCGACTTCTCAGTTCAAAACACTGATCGCGAGGACCGAACAAACGCCCACTAATAATTTGGACCCTCTTCAGCAATGGACCTGGAATTGAGAATTTGATTCTCGTGAGGCCAGCTTCAAAACCGGCGATGACCAATACTTTGAGGGAGGCATCGGGATTAGCCCGAAGTACCTGGACAAGGGGGGCGTCCTGGAGAAACAGGTTGCTCAACGTCGTTCCTGAGCCCACAAAATCGTCTGCGAGAATGATGTGCCTGACCCCAATGCTTCGGAGACCAGGCCAATTTCGAGAATCTCCTGAAAGATCAATGTCAGCGGCTGGGCGCCAGCGAGCCTGGTTCTTCACGGCGTGCGCGACTCGTGGAGAGCTCTTGCCGAGCGGCTCAGCTCTGCAGAAAACCACCGGATGCCCGGAGGGGATTCCTGACCTATCAATCAGGTCGCTGAGGATGCGATGGAATTCGCCATGGCCGATGAAGTAGCGATCCGCGATCTGTCTAACCAGCTGCGCGGCAATCGGACGCAATA
>JBAVUV010000469.1:0-2036 GCA_049696955.1 Candidatus Sulfotelmatobacter sp.
TCTTAAGCAGGATTCCAGCGATGCTCACGCTGAGATCCAGGGACGGCTTGGCGCTCTCTGAAGCGGGCGTCACTGCGGACTCCTCTGCGCATTTGATCCCGCGGGAGTTGGCTCTGCAGCGTCCTCCGCGCGGTGAGCCGGAGCCAGCGCCTCGGTCAGCACTCGACCAACGGCATGAGTGGGAGCATTGATGCCGAGCAGGGATGCCAACGTCGTCGCCATATCAACTGGCTCAGAGTGTGTTCGATACGTGCCGGGCCGGAATGGCAGTCCATAAAAGGCCAGCGGCACGTGAGTATCGTAAGTGTACGGCGAAGCGTGGTCCGTGCCTTTTGCCGGGCCAACCGTATAAGGCTCCTGAACTCCCATCACGTACCAGCCGCTCTCCGGCGAGTAGCTATTCAAGAACTTCTTGCCGATAGCGGTGTCGGGAACTTCGCCTGCGGCTAACTGTGACTTGGTGAAGTACGCGCGTAGTCCTGCCTGCTTCATCGCCTCGCCCACTGCAGTTTCAGCATCTTGCTCTTTTATGTGAGCCGGGAAAACGTCCTGATCCAGCCATGCAATCGGATAGTCGAGTTTGAGGTAGGTAGCTGCGTGACCCGGCGAAAACTTCGCCGCCAGCGCGCCATTGATCTGCACGTCAAGTTTTCCAGCATCTAGATTGTTGGCGGGAATGCGCAACCTCTTTGCTGCATCGGGCAAAGCGGAAACTCCATGATCGGCTGATAGCGCGATCCACACATTCGCCAGACCAATCTGGTGGCCAAGAAAGTTGAAGAAATCGGCCAGTTCGCGATCCAGCGCCAGCGCCATCGCTGCCATCTCCGGCGAATCGGGGCCGACCTGATGTCCAAGAATATCGTTTGCGGAGAGACTGATGGAGAGCAGGTCCGTGGCGCGTCCGCCACCGAGCCCTTCATAAACCACCAATTGCTTGGCGAATTCCAGCTCGTATTCGTTGGCGAACGGAGTCGAGCCAATCACTTCGTAAAATCCTGCATCGGATCCATCTTTAGTTTTTCGATGCGCAGTCGAGCGCAAAATGTCTCCATCATTGTTCTTCCAATCGCGGTCCCAATATTTTGCGGCGCGATTTCCTGAGTTGAAATCCAGCGCCCACTTGGGCAAGTCGCTGCGATAGTAAGTAGAAGTAATCCATGCGCCGCTCTTGGGTTCAATCCAGTACGCAGCGTCGGCCGCAAAGCCTCCGGGCAACACCGCCGCACGGTCTTTCAGCGAAACAGCGAACACGCGCGACTGCCCCTGGGTCGCAAGTTTGAGTTCGTCGCCTAAAGTATCTGCTAACAAATTGTGCGGCGATGTTCCTGACTTTTCTTCAGGGACGCCCACCAGCTTGGTGGTGTCGTCCTCAACCGAAGTCACCATGTGCTTCTTCCGCGGATCCCACCATTCGTTGGCCGCAATGCCGTGACCGTTGCTGTAAGCGCCCGTAAACAACGTGGCATGTCCCGGGGCGGTGCGGGTATTGGCGTAATCATAGTTGCAGTCAGTGAAGTTGGCGCCGTGGTCGAGCAGCAGGCGGAATCCGCCTTCACCAAACTGATCGCGATACCGCTCAAGATAGTCGCCGCGAAACTGATCGATCACGATCACGACCACCAGCTTGGGATGGCCGTTATAAGCTGAGGCAAAACTGGCCGCAACGCAGGCCAGCAAAAACCAGAAGACGAGCACAAGCCGCGACGCCGCGAGAGAATAATGGCGCGTAAGTGAAGAGCGGGGGAGAGATCTCATCGCGAAGCTAGTTTACACAGTGGCGACTTCCACGCCAAAAGGAGAGCTTGCTGTTGCCCCGGGTGCCGTTTCAAGCTGGCTCCCCCACCCGCTATAATATTGGGTTGCGTCCGGCCCTCTATTCCGAACCGTGGGCCGCGTGAAAGGAAATCATGCCGACTGACATCATCATGCCTCAAATGGGGGAATCCATCGTCGAGGGGACTATTACTAAATGGCTGAAAAAGCCTGGCGACAAGGTTCAGCGCGACGAACCGCTCTTCGAAATCTCTACCGAC
>JBAVUV010000470.1:0-7106 GCA_049696955.1 Candidatus Sulfotelmatobacter sp.
GGTTGTTGTGGTGGGAAATGGGCGGGGATATTTGTCAGCTCTTGTCACTGGAACCGTGACCTCTGAGAGGGTGCAGGAGGCGCTGGATACGGTGAATCCCGATTTACCGCATTACAAGCAAGTGCGCGCATTTCGCGTGATGCCCGAAGCATTTTCCATCGAGAACGGATCGCTGACCGGAAACGGGAAGCTGAAGCGCGATGTGATTGCATCGCGCATGAAGAGTGAAATTGAAGATATGTACCAGGTGAGACAGGCAGTGTAGTGCGGACGAGAGAACTTCAACCACGAAGGACACGAAGAGTGCAAGAAGGAAAGTCTAACGCAATATTAGAGAGCGCGTGCGGTGGGAGCGCTCTGTCTTGGACTCTGAACGATGGTGTGATTGAGTTGGCGCTGCACCGTGCGCCTTGCAATGAGCTGGGGTCGGCGTCGCTTGAAGCATTCGAGAAGTTTGTGACGGCTTTAGAGCGCCTGCAGGCAGAAGCTCACGCGCTCATTATTTATAGCGAGATGAAGCCGGGATTTTGCGCGGGCGCGGATTTGCGCGAGTTGTATCGGCGTTCGCAGGCGATGGAGAAAGCCGAGGCCATGAAGGGAGTGCGGAATTTTCTGGAGCGCATTCACCGTGTGCTGAACCTTATTGATGGCTCGCCGTTGACAACGATCGCGGCGGTGCACGGAGTCACGTTCGGCGGAGGATTCGAGCTCGCTCTGGCTTGCGATTTGATTGTTGCCGATAAGATGGCTCGATTTTGTTTTCCTGAGCTGAGGCTGGGATTAATTCCGGGTTTCGGCGGGATTCCGCGATTGAAGCGCGATTTGGGGAATGCCGTGGTCAGGGATCTACTGCTGACGGGGCGCAGCTTTAACGCTGCGAAGGCGCAACAGATTGGGCTGGTGAGCCAGGTGGTTGGAGAAGGCGAAGCCTTGCGGGCGGCGCGTGCAACTGCGGCGCAGTTGAAAAAGTTCGATCGTGCCACGGCTGCGGCAGCGAAGAAATTTATCAAGCCGATTCCCCATGACGAGTTGCGCAGAGAGATCGATTTGTTCTGCGAACTGTTCGCGCAACCGGCAGTCGAGGCGGGATTGCGGAAGTTTGTCGAGAGTACAGACGCGCAGCCGTATCTGCCATAGTTGGTAGCGAATACCGCGTGCCGAGAGAAAGGAGATTCCCCACGGCTCGAAGCCGTTCGGAATGACTTCTAGTTTGGTGGAAATATGCAGACTGCTGAACAAACGCTGGATGAAATATTGAATCTCGCCGCGGCGCATTTCAAGGTGCCGCGAGAAAAACTTTCTCCCGACGACGATTTTTTCAAGACACTGGGAATCGATAGCCTGCAGACGCTTGACCTGCTGACCAAGCTGGAGAATCATTTTCATGTTGAACTTCCAGACTATGAATTGCAGGGGGTTTCGGACTTTCGCACGCTGGCGGGGAGGATTCAGGCAAGACTTTGAAAGCTCTTCAATTGTTGATTGCTGATTTTTGATTGTTGATTAGAGCCGGATCTGGGTTCGACGTTTGGGATCAACAACTAACCATCACAATCAACAATGTTCTTATGCTCGATCTCCAAAAATATAGTTGCCTGGGCGCGGCTTTGCGCGATGCTCTCGACCGTTTTTCCGCCGAGACTTGCCTGATTGAGGCGGATCGCGATCGCGAGAAGACGCGGCTCACCTACTCCGATTTCAAAGAAATTAGTCTGCCTTTGGCGCGGGCGCTGGAGGATGCGGAATTCGATGCGGGCGACCGCGCGGCCATCCTGATGACCAATCAGTCAAAGTGGCTGATTTCGGCGTACGCGATTTTCTACGTGGGCGGCGTCCTGGTGCCATTGGATTACAAACTAACCGCGGTCGAACAGTTGCAATTGCTCGAACACTCCAAGGCCAAGGTGCTGGTGGTGGAGTATTACCTCTGGCGGGCGATCATGCAGTCGCTGGAGTTTCACAACATCACGACAAAGTTGGTGCTGGTTACCGAGGCGCCGTTGGGCGCGGACCTGGCAGGCGGATTCCGCTGGGAAGACTTCAAGCGCAAAGGCACGCCGGATTTTGTGATGCGGCGACGCGAAGACGTAGCCTGCATCGTTTATTCGTCAGGCACGGGCGGACGTCCCAAGGGATGCGTGTTGACCCATGAGAATTATCTGGAACAGTGCCGGGCATTAACCGCGTGGTATCCATTCTGGCCGGGCGTGCGCTACTTAAGCATTTTGCCGACGAATCACGCCATTGATTTTATGGTCGGATTCATTGGCCCGTTTGTCTGCGGTGCGTGCGTAGTGCATCTGCGGACGTTGCGTCCGGAATTTGTGCGCGATGCATTCGTGCGCTACCGGATTACGTATGTTTCGCTGGTGCCAATGATCGTGAAGAACCTGGAGCGCGGGCTGCGCGCCAAATTCGACGAGTTGCCATCGTGGAAGCGGGCGATTCTGAATCGAACGATCTGGATCAATAAGTTACTCACGAAGGGCAAACCCCGCGTTAGGCTGAGCCGCATGTTGTTGCCGCAAGTTCATCGGGCGTTCGGGGGAGAGTTGTTGGCGCTAATCACCGGCGGGGCATTCATGGAGCCTTCGACGATGCAGTTTTTCTACGACCTGGGAATTCCGGTGGTCAACGGTTACGGCCTGACGGAAGCCGGAACGGCGCTCACTTTGAACGATCTGAAACCGTTTCGCGCAGATACAGTGGGCAAGCCGCTGCCTGGGGTTGAGCTGCGAGTGCTGAGTCCGAACGAGGAGGGAATTGGGGAAATTGCCGCGCGCAGCAAAACCGTGATGTCGCATTATCTGGACGATGCGGAATTGACACTGGGGACGATCGTCGATGGATGGCTACTGACGGGCGATTTGGGCCGCTTTGACAACAGCGGCCACTTGCAGCTTTTGGGGCGAAAGAAAAATATGATCGTCACCGAAGGCGGGAAAAATATTTATCCCGAGGATATTGAGACAGTCTTTGACGGACTTCCGGTAAAGGAATATTGCGTTTTCGCAGCGAATTATGTGTGGCCGCAAAAAGAGTTGGGACGGGAAATGCTGATGATCGCGCTGCGTCTGGAGCAGAATCAGCGCTTTGACAGCGCATTGCTGCAGGAGATCGGTAAGCGCAACCGGCAATTGCCGGATTTCAAGCGCGTAGGCGGATACCTCATTTGGGAGAAGGATTTCCCTCGGACAGCTTCGATGAAAGTGAAACGGCAAGCGCTGGCGGAAGAAATCGGAAAAGCGGCAGAGCGGGGAGCGGTGGTGGGGTTGTGAGCCAGGACGAACGCTACCTCGCTATCGTAAATCCAGCGGCGGGTGGCGGGAGAAGCCGGAAGATGCTGGGTCCGGCGTTGGATCGGTTGCGAACGGGCGGGGTATCGGTTGAAGTGGCGCAGACCCAGGGGGCAGGTGACGCTACGCGAATCGCCCGCGAGGCTTACGGTCGCGGTTTTAGAAGATTTATTGCCGTGGGCGGAGATGGAACTTCCTACGAAGTGGTAAACGGTCTTTTCCCGGAGGCCAGCGCGGTCGAGCGTCCGACGCTAGGATTTTTGCCGTTAGGGACGGGCAATTCTTTTCTGCGGGATTTCAGTACTCGCGGTGTCGAGCATGCCATCGAGTCGCTGATTGCAAAGCGAACCCAAGCCTGCGACGTGTTGCGCTTGCGTTATCGCGGCGGCGTTCTTCACTACATTAATCTACTGAGCGTGGGCTTTCCCGCCGACGTGGCCACACTGCGGGCACGGCGATTCAGCAGACAAGGAGAACTGGGATACGTCATTTCCATTTTTCTGGGACTGGCTCGATTAGACAGGCGGCCGTTTCCAGTGCGGGTTGACGGCGAAACGGAATTTGACCGGCGTCGCTGTCTATTTCTCACTTTCAATAACAGCAAGTTCACCGGCGGGACCATGATGATTGCGCCCAAGGCTGAAACCCACAGTGGATTGATTGAATACGTCCGCTGGGGCGCGATAGGGCGGCTGGGGCTGATGCGTAATTTGCCGGGACTTTACGATGGCACCCACATTCATCATCCACTGGCTGAGCGAAAAGCCGTGCGCAAGGTGGAATTCGATTTGGACGCTCCGGTGGACGTAATGGTGGACGGCGAAGTACTCACGCTGCAATGCGAGGCCTTGGATGTGCTTCCGGGAGCATTGAATGTTGTCGCCTGAACGCGTGTTATAAAAGGGGAATGCGGAAACTGAATCATGTCTGAGCAGAGGCGAAAGCAGAAGCAGAATCCAGTCGTGGAATCGTCTAAATCCTCGCGGAACACTCTGATTTGGGGCGGCATCGTGGTGGTTTTGATATTGGCCTACGGCGCGTGGTGGTACTACACGAATCATCGCTACGATGGATTCGCGAAGTGTCTGGCATCGAAGCAGACCAAAATGTACGGGCTGTATTGGTGTCCGCATTGCGCTGAGCAGAAAGCGATGTTTGGCAAGGCGTTTCAGTATGTGCCCTATGTGGAATGCGCCATCAAGGGTTCAAAGGAACTGGCGCCGGCGTGTAGTGCGGCTGGCATCAAATTATTTCCCAGTTGGCAGTTTGGCTCGAACCCTCCGAAAGAGGGAGTCTATCCTCTGGAAGAGCTCTCTGATAAAACCGGGTGCGCGCTGCCGTGAGTGCAATACCGAATCGGACTACCGGACTTTTATACACATTGATAGCCGCGCTGGCACTGGCCGGGATAGTTGTGTCGGCCGTATCGCTGCAAAGGCATTACGCGAAATCGGCGTCAGCCTTTTGCGATTTTGGAGAGAGATTCAATTGCGACATTGTGAATCGCAGCGAGTATTCGACGGTGATGGGCATTCCTGTGGCGGCCATCGGTATTGCGGGGTACGGAGTGATTTTCGCGCTGGCTACTTTTTACCGCTCGCGGATGCAGACGCTGATGCGCTTGCTGGCAGCGTCTTTGGCGGGTCTTTTATTCGCGCTGTATCTCGCCTATATCGAGGGCCACGTGCTCGAGACCTGGTGCATTCTGTGTTTGAGTTCGCTGGCCTTGATCGCTATGATCACGCTGCTGACGGGTGTTTTAAAGCTGCGCGCCGGAAGCCGCGTCTGAAGCTTGCCTGATGGGAAGAATCCAAAAAAACAATAAAACTGGCGCCGTTTCCCAGGCGATTCGCGCCGGCGGCGCGACCGGAGATTTGCGCCTGCACGAATTTCGCAGCCGCATTTTCAAGAACACTCGATTCTTGCGGGTCTGGTTGCCTCCAGGCTACGACAATGCCGAAAATGGCGAACGCCATTACCCGGTCCTCTACTTGAATGACGGGCAGAATCTGTTCGAGTCATCGACGGCTTTCGGGGGAGTGGAATGGGGCGTGGATGAGACTGCGGACCGGCAGATTCGTGCAGGCGCGGTTCGTCCGCTGATTATCGTAGGACTGGATAACATGGGCAAAGATCGGATCCGCGAGTACATGCCGCACCGGTCGATGCATCCCGTGATACTGCGGGTGTTGGGACGGCATTATCCCGATTTTCTGATCAAGGAAGTGATGCCGTTTATGGAGAACACTTATCGGGTGGCCACGAGTCCAGAGAATACGGGACTGGGAGGATCGTCTTTGGGTGCGCTGATCGCGTTATATACCGCGATCGCGCGGCCGGGAGTGGTTGGACGCTTGCTCTTGGAGAGTCCGTCGCTGTGGGCGTCGAACCGGCAGGTAATCACGGAGAGCCGAACCGTAAGAATCTGGCCGGAAAAAATATTCCTGGCGGCGGGCACTGCGGACGCGGGAAGCCCCGAGCGGAGCCGTCCGGTGGTGGACGATGTGCGGGAACTCGCAGCGATTATGCGGCGCGCGATGCTAAGTGAAAGCCAGTTGTGCATGTTCATTAGAGATGGCGCTGGCCACACGGAATCGGCATGGGGCGAGCGGTTTCCCGAGGCACTGCAATTTTTGTTCGCAACCCAGACGTAATCGCAACCCAGACTTAATCACCTTGAGTCGCAAGCGAAACTGAGTTCCTGCCTGTTGCCCATATCACATATAGAAGAGCAGCCATCACGGGGACAGAAAGCTGGAAGTGCGTCCACCGCGCGAGCGGTCCGAAGAGTGGGAGTGTGAAGGCAAGGCATAGGAGAACTTTGAGATGCGGGGCGGCATTGCCCAGTTCAGCAATGAGCCAGTCGGCGACGAGCAGAAATGCCGGCGCGAGAATGACAAGATCGTAAACTGTAAGATGCGGGGCGAGAAGAACGGTCGACAGAAGCAGGGCAGAATATTGCAAAGATAATGGCATGCGACTACGCCAACAGGCGATAGTGAATCCGGCAACTACGACTGCGGTGATGACATAAAGCGCGAAAGAAACTGAGGGTGCGGGAACAAGCATGGTCCAAAACGTGCGCAGGCAGTGGGTTTGATAGGGTTTTGGCTCCAGAAGCGGAAGTACGCTCGGAATGTTAAGCAGGGTATGGAACCACTCCCAGAGCGGTGCTGGACCGTAGTAAAGCCAGGCAACCACAAACTCGGTGACGGCTGAGAGCAACGCGCCCGCGATTATTTTCCAGCGAAATGTAATTAGAAAGACGATGGCAACGGCTAGGCCGAACTGGGGCTTAAAGACGAGACATCCGAACGCAAGGCCGGCGAGGAATTCGCGTTGCTTACGCAGCGCGAAGAACGCGAGCACGAAGAATGCGAGAGCGAGAGCGGAAGTTTGTCCCCAGGCGATCAGGTGCCAGAACGCCGGGAAGGCAAAGGCGAGAACTAGAACCGTGAATCCGTAATTGCGCAGATCGGGACAGGCCCGCCACACGAAATAACAACATAATCCATAGATGAGCGCGCTCAGAGCGAGCCAGGTAGTCAGAGCCAGCGGATAAGACAAGCGAGCGAACGGCGCGAAAAGAATTGAAACCTGTGGTGGATAGAGCGGCAAGTATCGAATGCCAGCAGCCGCGGGAACGCGCTGCGCCGCGATTTCAGCCTGCGCGCGCATGTTGTATAAATCCGAGCCCCGGTGGGCAAGCGCGAGCGAACCGAGCGTATAGAAATGAAGAAAATCTGTGCCCTTAAGATTGCCGGCGCGATCAATCAAGCCGGGAGCGGACATGTTCCACAGATAGACCAA
>JBAVUV010000471.1:0-2673 GCA_049696955.1 Candidatus Sulfotelmatobacter sp.
GTGCACAGGTTCTTCGGCCGCAAAGAGTGTGGCCCCAGGATGACGGATCGTAGCGGCTCTTTCCTCGAGCGCCAATTTGCAGAAGCATTTAGGAGGCGGTGGTGAACGGAAACGGAAGCAATAAGAAAAAACGTCGCAGACTGTTTATCTATGTCGGCATTGGGCTGGCGATTGTCTTGCTGATTGCAATCGGTGTGTTCGCGGCGACGCGCGGTGGGACCAAGATTGATCCCACGAAGCTGGCCAAGGTGGAAAAGGGCGATTTGGCGAAGAGTGTAGTGGCGACGGGCAAGGTGACGCCCATTACCAAGGTCGAGGTGAAGTCCAAGGCGAGCGGCATCGTCAAGAAGTTGCTGGTGGATTACGGCGATCGGGTAAAAAAAGGCCAGTTGCTGGCGCAGCTCGACAAGCTGGAGATCGAGGCGCAGGTGGCGCAATCGCGGGCAGCGTTAGACGCAGCGAATGCGAACCTGAGTAGTTCGCAAGCCGACTTTGAGCGCGCGAAAGTGGACGCGGAAGGACCGGACGTGCCGTTGCTGAAGCGCGCCTACGACCGCGCCGAGGGCATGGCGAAGGATGGAGTAGTTTCGGCGTCGGCGCTGGATGACGCGGAAAAGAATTATGAAATGTCGTTGAACAAGCAGAATGTCGCCAAGGCGCAGGTGACGGTGCTGAAGGCGAAGATTGCGCAATCGAAAGCCCAGGTCGCTGAGGACCAGGCGAATCTGATGCAGTTGGAAGAGCAGCTTAGCTATACCGATATTGTTTCTCCGATCGATGGCATCGTGCTTTCGCGCGATGTGGAGATGGGCGATGCGGTGAGTTCGATCCTAGTGCTGGGATCTTCGGCCACGCTGGTGATGACGCTGGGCGATACCAGCGAAGTCTATGTGAAAGGCAAAGTGGACGAGAGCGACATCGGCAAGGTCTATCTGGGCCAGCCGGCGCGGATCAAAGTGGAATCGTTCAAGGACAAAACTTTCACCGGCAAGGTAACAAAGATTTCTCCCATGGGCGTGGAAAAAGATAACGTCACTACATTTGAAGTGCGGGTTTCCATTCAGAATCCGGGTGGCGAACTGAAGGCGGAGATGACCGCGAATGCGGAAATCATCCTAGAAGAGCACAAGAATGTGTTGCAGATTCCGGAAGGCGCGATTCTCTACGACAAGGACAAGAAAGCCTCCGTGGAAATTCCTGATCCGAAGGGTAAAGACGGTAAGGATAAGGTCGCGGTCAACATCGGAATTTCGAATGGCGCGAAGACGGAAGTGCTCAGCGGGTTGAAGGAAGGTCAGGAAGTTGTGCTGCAATAAGGCGGGCTTCGGCTCACCCCACGTGGGTTTAGCGCTGGTCAACAAAGACGCACATGAGGAGTGAAGCGATGAAAACGAGATACAAACTGGCGCTGGCGGTGCTGGGTGGCGTCTTGATCGGCGGGTTTGGCGCCAGAGCGATTTTTGCGCAGCAAGCGAAGACTCGACCTGGCTACATCATTGCGGAGATCGAGGTGATCGACCCCGCAGCCTTAAAGGAATATGCCGCAAAGGCGCCGGAGATAATGGCTTCGCACGGGGGACACTACGTAGTTCGTGGAGGCAAGATTGAGGCCCTCGAGGGGGAACCCCCGAAGGGCGGCATGGTGATAATCGGCTTCGACAGCGTGGAAAAGGCGCGGGAGTGGTACGATTCGCCGGACTATAAGGCGATTCGAGGTTTCCGGCAAAGCGCAACCCATAGCCGTCTATTGCTCGCTGAAGGCGTCGCCCCGCAGTGACGACGCACTTTTTCTGTTTCGCCAAGAACATTCGTTTCGCGAAAAACAATAGGGAGTGGCTACGATATGAACAATCAGGGCATCCGGAGTATTCAGCTTTCGATTCGTAAGCAATCGTCATTTCTGGCGATTGCACTGGCTGTGCTCTTCGCTTCGACGTTGGCTGTGGCCTCCACGCCCCAGGGCACGTTCGATAAAACCTTTCAGGTGAGCGGGCCTGTAGACTTGGAGGTTCAGACTCATTCCGGCGACGTCACCGTGCGGAGTGGTCCGGCGGGATCGGTCTCGATCCATGGCAAGATCTTCGTGGGAGACCACTGGTTGTTTGGAAACAGGCACGCGGACGTCAGCGATATTGAGCAGCATCCTCCGCTGCGGCAGGAGGGCAATAGCATCCGCATTGATTATGTAAATGCGCACGATATTTCGGTGGATTATGAAATTATCGTGCCGGCGGAGACCACGATTCGCACGCACAGCGGATCGGGCGACCAGATTATCGAAGGGACTCACGGAAACGTCGACCTGCAAAGCGGGTCGGGAGATGTGAAACTGTCGCAACTCGCCGGGGAAATTCGTCTGCAAACTGGATCGGGCAATGTGCGGGCGCTGGGCATTTCGGGTGCGGTACGGGGAGGCACGGGTAGCGGCGACATGGAACTCGAAGAAACCGGGGCGGGTGACGTTGAGCTGCGAACCGGATCGGGCAACATCAGGGCTCGCGGCATTCAAGGTGGATTCCGCGCTGAGGCGGGAAGCGGCGACATCACGGCAGAGGGCACGCAAACTGGAAGCTGGGACATCCGGACCGGTTCGGGGAATGTGAACGTCCGGCTACCGTCAAATGCGGCGTTTGACGCCAACCTTTCCACCAGTTCCGGCACATTAGACGTGGG
>JBAVUV010000472.1:0-3697 GCA_049696955.1 Candidatus Sulfotelmatobacter sp.
CACTATTATCGTGTCATCCAACAATCGCCTGCGCAACGTAACCGTGACCCTCGAAGAAGACATCGCCCAATGGGCTCGCATCGAGGCGGCCCGCCGGGATACCAGCGTTTCCCGCCTGCTGGGAGAACTGTTGAAAGAACGGATGACTGCCCTCGGCGCGTACGAAAAGGCTATGCGGCGGGCGCTGGGACGCAAGCCGTTTCTCCGTAGCGATGGCCGTTACCTGACACGCGAGGAAGCCCATGACCGCGCCCATCTTCGTTGATTCGAACGTATTTCTTTACGCCGTGGATGGGACGGACCTCAAAAAACAGCAGGCTGCTCGCACTTGGCGCGCAGAGTTGTGGAAGAGCCGCCGCGGGCGAGTCAGCTTTCAGGTTCTAGGGGAGTTCTATGTCAACGCGCTACGGCTGCAGCCAAAAGCGCGTGACGAGGCGCGAGCTGAAGTTCGCGATCTCCTTGCATGGAATCCGGTAATAACCGATGCGGCACTGCTGGAGCACGGATGGAAAATCCAGGACCGCTATCATCTTTCATTCTGGGATGCCATGATTGTGGCAGCCGCGAGGACGTCCTCCTCTCGCTATTTGCTTACTGAAGATTTGTAGCCCGGTCAGACTTTGGAAGGAATCGAAGTCGTAAATCCATTCTTAGGCGGCCCTGAATCAATCTGAGTCAAGCTCTAGCAGGAAAACCCCTTGTGGTCCCTGGAACTTACGGATTGCTAGCGCCCATAGGCCGCACTGGCGGCCAACGGCTTCCGGTGAAACGTGCACCCGTCGAAGGTTTCCGAACGAAAATTCAGATTCGATGCCGATAGCTTCTCCGTTTGGCTCAAAAAAAGATAGCCGCCAGGTTCAAGGTAGAGATGCAGGCGTTCGAGCACGGCGAGCCGCTGGGCCCGGGAGAAGTGTGGCAGCACGTCCATACAAAAGATGCAGTCAAATCGACCAATGTAGCCGGGTCGAGCGAGATTCATGCAGTTAAAAGTAACCAGGCTCCGCAGACGCGGCTTGACCAAGAGGTGTGGAGTGATTGCGGGGGGCTGCGATGTGTGGGGAGCGTCGCCATCCAACTCAGCCTCAGGGTTCGTTGCAGCCACGGCAGTGGGTGTACCAATCTTCGAAAAATGGTTGCGAATCGTGGCTGGCGGCAAACCCTCCAGCGCGGACTGCCGGTATACCCCCCGGTCGGCCGCTTCGATGTTTCGGGGCAGCAGGTCGCTGCCCACAATGTGAATTGAGCATCCCGAGCCGAGCCTGGCGGGAAGCTGTGCCGCTGGAATATTTTCCGCGATGCCCCCGTTCCTGGCACCTTTGCCGGTTGCATTCCCCGATCCGGAACCGTTAGTCGATACGCTTACGTTCGCGGGATTCACTGCGTCACATACCGCCATTGCGATCGAGTAGGTTTCTTCTCCGGTGGCGCAGCCGGCACTCCAGATGCGGATCGGTCCAGGACTGTCCATCGACTTGCGCGCCCAGAGTTGCGGCAGTACTTGCCGCGTTAAAGCGTTCAACGCTCCCGGATGGCGAAAAAATCCGGTGTTCGCGCTGATTAGTCCATCGAGCAACGAAGGCAAAGTAGATGGATCCTGCTCTGGAGATCGCAAACGATCCAGCAACGTGCCGGAGGCGTCCAAGTCTTGCGCTTCGATGAAATCGGCCAAATGCGCGGCCAATGCATTGTTGGGGCAGTCCAGAACCAAGCCGGTCTGGCGTTCGACCAGCAGGCGCAACTCCGAAAGTTCATGCTCCAGAATAGTGCTGGTCGCAAGTGACTTATGCATAAAAGCCTTTCCCCAAGCGGGGCGAACTAACACGCCAACGACTACGAATCGCCACAATCCCCAACGGTGAATAAATTTTCTTACCACTCACTTCGCCTGCCGCGGTTATCCCGGCAGACTAGAAACTTAGTGGCCCGCTGCAGCCGCAACCCGGCTCTTGCCTGAATCCCGCTCCGTCTGCTGAGCTACCACCGCCATCTCTTTTTCCAGTGAGGAGAAACGCTGCATCACCTCATGAATGCGCAAAGTCATATTGCGAATGGTTTCAATCTGACAGCGCGCTTGAGCCGATAAACTTCCTGGCTCCAGAAGAAGCAGATCCGAATTTCCCAGCAGCGAGGTCAACGCATTGTTCAAGCCGTGGCGCATTTCGAGCATGTAGCGGCCCAGCATCGCCTGCGGTTCCAGCGCTGAGCAATGCTGTTCGGCGGTCCGCGCACGAACTTCGGCAGCCGTGCGGTGCAAGGCTTCGGCCGCCGCCAGAATCAATGCATCCAGCCAATTTTCATCCAGCCGCAGCACGGAGGTCCGCGGCCAGCGGTCGCGCACCAGCTTCGCAGCCGTGCCATCCTCGCAGACGCAGAATAACGGCTGCGAACTCGAGTGCAACGGCTCAATAATTACGGAGAGCAGCTCGCGGCGCAGCGGACCCACAATGGCAACTTCAAAATCCTCGATAGTACGTGGCCAAAGATCTCCGCTCAGGATGGTGAACGTGGGCACGTGACGTTCTGCCTGCCAGCGCGCCGTCAGCCTTCGTGAAAATCCTACGTCGTCGGAGATAACCAGTACGGTCGGACGATCCACTCAAGTTTCCTTTGCCTGGATTCCCTGCAGCCATCGCGGAATCCCCAGATTTCTAATTTCGATTATTTCTTCGGCCCCGCTGGTGAATCTTCATCCGCAGTCCACTCCGGTGCAGCCGCAGAAATTTCAAATTCGGGAGCTTCGTCGTGTGCCGCGCCGAACTTCGCGAGTGGGTTCTCAGCCGCTGCCGTGCCAGGCTTTGCCGCCGCCGACATTCCGCTCGCGCCAGCCGCCGCAGCCCTCGGGGTTGTCTTTGCCGTTGCCGCCTTCGCTGGTGCAAGTTTTGCGGCGGCAGTCGCTTCCGCCGCCTTTTCACTATTTCCCGCTTCCGCGCCCCGGCCGAGCGCCGCATCGACGGAAGCCCGCAGATCCACCAGCATCCGCAGCGGCTGTCCCGAGGAGTACTCCGCCTGAAACATCACTTTCCAGGATTGGCAAATCATGCGCAGCCGCACGAGCGGCTCCTGCGCCGAAAACTGCGCCCGCCGGCAATCAATCGTCTCCACGCCTTTTTCTTCCAGCTCCGTCAACCCGTCAAGAATGTTATTGAGATCGGTGAGCATCAGGCGGAAGAACGCTCGCCGCATCAGATATCCAAAACGGGTGAACGCCACCAATGCGATCGGCAGGTAAAATAACTCGCCCGCCTGCGACTTGGCCTTGCGTCCCTGTTCCAATATGCCCCCGTGCAACAGTTCATCCAGCGAACGGCAGCGCCGTGCCGAGTCGAGTACCCGATCCAGACTGTTCAACCACACCGGAGCCTTTAGTTCCACTTCGCCCAGCACCGGCTCCAGGCCTTGCGCTACGTAAGCCAGATCCGCTCCATCGTCACCCAGTTCAGTAGGAGCAATGTGGCTGAAATATTGCACCAGCAGGAAATCGATTTTGTCGCGCGACGAATCCGTGTGTACGGTCTTTTCGATAAAATGCCGCAACAGCGCGATCAGCCTTTCGTTATCAACCAGCGAACTTGTCTGCAGAAATTGGCGTAGTTGGTGAACATGGATGCGGTCATCCATATCGTGCAGCCACTGCCGAGCTTGCTCGACTGTCTCGCGATCTGGCGCATCCACGGGCTCGTCGAGCGCGGCGAAAGCC
>JBAVUV010000473.1:0-2131 GCA_049696955.1 Candidatus Sulfotelmatobacter sp.
GCCATAGAGCGACGCGCTGAGATTCCAGTAGGCCGGGGGGATTGCCTTCTCGATATGGCCGGGTTCACCCTGGACCATATCGCCTGCCAGAATTGAACCGGCCTCGTTGACCATGACTTTGGTCAAAGGCGACTGGCGGTCGCGAATCTGAAGAATGTAGCGCGTGGCCGTGAGAAATTCGTTGGCCTGGTCAAAAAAAGTGTATTGCCAATCTTCCAGCGTTTGATCTCCCGACGGCGTGGCGTAGAAATGAAAAGAAATGTAGTCCAAGGGAACGCCAGGCCTGTGATTGGTTGCATCCAGAAAATATGAGAACGTTCGCGGAAACAGGGATGGGGAAGATAAAGCGAGCGCCACGAATTTCATCGAAGGCGCAACTTTGAGGACGGCCTGCGCAATCGCATCGTAACGTTCGACGTATTGTTGAGGCCTGGTGTCGTGCTCTCCATCGATCTCGTTGAACACTTCCCAGTAGCCGATATCGAAGTGATGGCCGGAGGCGTGGAATTTTCCTAATTCGTCGGTGAAGCCACCCTGGGTATACCAGCCGGCTAGCCGCGCATAGTAGTCGGCCAGCGCCTGCACGTTGGTAAGTTCGGTGCCCTGGGAATAGTCCCAGAAAACCTGGCCAGGATCGTCGGGATAGACAACTGGCTTGGGCGTTGTAAACATCCACTGCGGGATGGTGCTGAAGCTGAAGACGCTGGGATGTCCCTGCGACGCACGGAGAAAATCGTCGACCAGCGGGTCCATGTATTTAAAGTCCCAGAAAGTTTGGTCTACCTCGGGCGGGCGCAACTCTGCAACCGCCATCTTCGGGTAAGGAAACCAGAAGGCGTAACGAACATAGTCTGCGCCGAGTTTGTGGAGAGCATCGAGAGCGGCATCGTGAATGGGCGATCCCCGCTGCAGCATCGGATTGATCACCGCTTGCAACGTAGGAACAGTGTGGTTGGGTATTCTCTTTTCCCACTTCACAATCACCGCGGGTGCGGCTACTGAGGGCGCGGCCTGCGCGAGGAGTGCGCCTTTCGCGACTACGAGAAACGGCGCCAGAAGGAAGATGAGGGCGATTCGATGGTTCTCCAGTTTATTGATCATTGCTTATTGGCGCTTATTGGCTGCAGAGTTTTTGAGCACGAGAGTGTATGAAGGGTGTTCATACCAGATTCAGCTCCAGCTTGGTGACGGAGGCGGGCGGAATTTGGACCGTGATCGCACTGCCTGTCGATTGCAGGTCTTTAATTTGTGGAGTCACTTCGTTTTTCTGATCGAAAGTATTGTGGGCGTGAAGATCGGAATGGGTGAGCACGGTCATTGTCGCCGATGTTATGGAGGCGCTTCTTACTGTGATTTCGGTCTCGCGGGTTTCATTCACGCTCGGGTTCACCAGCGTGAGTGTTAAATTTTTGCCGTGCACAGATGCGGAACCCTTCAATCCCCAAAACGGCGTTGGCTGGCCATCGCGGGCATAGTGGATGTTTGGGGCCGAAATGATGGTGCGCACCGCCTGGCCTGCTTGATGGGCGCTGTACATTCCGAAAACATGGCCGACCGGAGTTACGCAGAATTTATCTTCGTGAGCAAGGTAAAGGCTGTTTAAACAATTAATCAACTGCGCCGGACTGGCAAGCGTGACTTTCTCCGGATGGGAGTTGAAGATATCGAGGCTCATCGCGCTGAATAGGGCGTCCCTGAGAGTGGGAGTTTGCTCGAGGAAGTCGCCCGCTGTGAGTTGACTGCCGGGGCGATACCAAAGGCCCCACTCGTCAACCACGAGCTTTACCTGATGCGCTGCGTCAAACTCGCCCGTTGCTTGCCAGTGACCTTCGATGAGAGAGTCCAGCCGGTAGCCTTCATGCAACGCCTCGTACCAATCCTGAGCATCGAATTTAAGCGCATCTCCTTTGCCCTGATCCCAGTCCTGGGTGCGGCCTCGGCTGAGGTTCCAGGAATAATAGTGGAGCGCCCAGCCGAAGATTGAGTTAAATAAATCTTTATCTTTTCGCGCGATCGACTCAAAGAATCCCCGCGTCCATTGCCAGTTATCGTCGTTCGGACCGGAGGCAATCAAAGATAAGGGATGGCCATACTGCGGCAACCATGCAGTGTAACGGCGAAACTCGGTAGC
>JBAVUV010000474.1:0-2296 GCA_049696955.1 Candidatus Sulfotelmatobacter sp.
AAAAAAGGAGAAAACATGAAAACACGACGACGAACACAAGCCGGAACCATCACCCAATTCTCTGGGCGATGGTATCTGCGGTACTGGGAAAAGCGAGTCGAAAACGGAAAACTTAAACGCAAACGGATGTCACACCTTCTCGGTCCAGCAGATGGCCGGGAGAGAAAAAATCCGCCAGACGACATCGAGCGTGCGGCTTCGCGCTTCATGTCGAGCCTCAATAACTCCGCGATTCAGCCCGAGCACGTGAGCACTCTGTCTGACTTCGTGGAAAGCGTCTATCTGCCGTGGGTCACGCAGTTCAAGCGGCCCGCGACGGCGAAAAGTTACAACGACATATGGGAGGATCATCTAAAACCCGTCACGAGCCGTTATCGCAAGTCGATGAAGGATGTTCGTACATGCGACGCGCAAGGATGGATGAACCAAATCGCCAGAGGAAAGAACCTCAGCCGGAATACGCTGAAGCACATCAAGTCCGCGCTGAGCGGAATCTTCACACTCGCGAAGCAGCAAGGCTATTTCGACGGCGCTAATCCGTTACAAGGTACCGCGATCAGCCCAACGGCCAGCGAGCCGGAAGAAACTCATGCTCTTTCCTTCGACGAGGTGCAGACGATCCTGAGCGTTCTGCCCGAACCTGCTGCTACGGTTTTTTCAGTGGCAGCGTTCGCTGGTTTACGGTTCGGCGAGTTGCAAGGCTTGAACTGGGAAGATTACCGCGATAACGCGCTCTGGGTCTCGCGTTCGGTCTGGAACGGCCACGAGAACGAACCCAAAACACGCAAGTCGAAAGCGCCTGTCCCGGTCATCAAGCAACTCGCGCTGCGGCTCGATATGCACCGCGAGCGCGTAGTGGCTCAACTTCAGAAAGACAGTGATTCAGCGATTCAGTTGAATCAAGTGCCTCGTGGCCCGATGTTCGCCAACTCCATCGGCGGACGCTTGAACCTGAATAATCTTCTCGGTCGCGTCATTCTGCCCACGCTGAACAGGTGCGCCGTGTGTGGATTGGCGGAAGGCTTGCCGCACTTGAAGACGAAGGAGCCTCACAATTTCCAGCGTGATGCTCGCTATCCAGAGTGGCGCGGCTGGCACGCTGCACGGCGCGGTCTCGGCTCAAACCTGTATCATTTGGGAGCGCCTTCCAAAGTGATTCAGGCGATCTTGCGCCACAGCAACGTGTCGGTCACGGAGAGCTACTACATCAAACCGATGGGCGATGACGTACTGAGCGCGATGGCGGACCTTGAGCAGAGAGTCGAGCAGCAAATCTCTACTCAAGCCTTAAGGGACAGTGAATTGGACAGTAAAGCTCCTTCGGTCTCCCAAACTGAAAGGGTAAACTAGTTGGTGTCATGAGGTTGCGTCGCAGTGGCCCCGTAGCTCAGATGGATAGAGCAGCGGTTTCCTAAACCGTTTGTCGGCGGTTCGACTCCGCCCGGGGCCCCCAGTTTTCCGGATCAAACCGATACTTATGCTTTTCTTGATCCTGGGTAATTATTAGCCGTTGGATCGAGCCCGTGGTACGATCCCGTATGAGACGAGTCGGCGTTCTCTTTGGATCTCTGAGTGCGTTCTTGCTGGCTTTGCTAGTCTTCCAGGCCTGCAATGCACTTAATCCGGCGTGCGGAAGTGCGCGGCCAGCCCCGATCATCGCTTCTCTTTCGGCCACCACCATTACACTAGCTCAAGTACAGCAGGGCTTTGTTCTCACTGTGAATGGCAGTCAGTTCGTTTCTTCTACTGTCGGGGTCATAAACGGAACGACGCTGAGCACTTTGGTCACAAGCAGTACACAGTTGCAGGTCAGCATTACGAGCGCCGTCATCTCAGCGCCCGGAACAGCGAGCGTGACGGTGAACACTCCGAGCGGGAACACGGGTGATCTGGGCTGTACCAGCGGCGGAACGAGCGGTGCCCTTGTGCTGACAATTACATAGCTGTTGCCAGCTGGCGGTCCGCGGAACGAGCCGCGGAACCGTACGGACGGCCGCCAAAACTGTCCCTACCATACCCACCGCCGGAAGCGATTCTGCAAGCTCACATGATCCCCTACGCTCACAGATTTCAGCGCTAAGCAGCCTTCTTCGCCGCCCTTACCTTCGCCCAGCGTGCCCGCTGCGCCGCAGCAATTTTTTGGCGGACCGATGCCGACATAGTGTGCTTAGCAAGAACCGGGCCGGTTGTTTTCACTGCTCCGGATGCCGGTTGGGATTGCTTCCTAGCCCGCAGCCATCGAGCCTTTTGCGCCAGCGCAATTTTTCGCCGCGAAGCTGCCGATATGACTCGTTTC
>JBAVUV010000475.1:0-10231 GCA_049696955.1 Candidatus Sulfotelmatobacter sp.
CGCAAGTACATTGTGAAATTTGAAGGGTGTTATCACGGGCACTCGGATGCGTTGCTGGTGAAGGCGGGGTCCGGGGTGGCGACGCTGGGGATCCCAGGATCGGCGGGGGTTCCGGAGGAGTTTATCCAGTTCACTCTGGCTTTGCCGTTTAATGATGTTCAGGCAGTAGAGTATGCGTTCCAGAAGTTCAAACATCAGATTGCGTGCGTGATTGTGGAACCGGTAGTGGGAAATATGGGATGCGTTCCGGCGGCGGATGATTACCTGGTGGCGCTGCGTTTGATAACGGAACGGGAAAAATCTGTATTGATTTTTGATGAGGTGATGACGGGATTTCGCGTGGCTTTTGGAGGAGCGCAGGAGCTTTACAACATTCGCCCGGACCTGACGACGATGGGGAAGATTATTGGTGGGGGATTGCCGGTGGGGGCGTATGGCGGGCCGAACGAGATTATGAATCTTGTGGCGCCGCTGGGACCGATGTATCAGGCGGGGACGCTATCGGGGAATCCGCTGGCGATGGCGGCGGGATGCGCGATGCTGAAACATTTGCGGGAACATAAGCAGGGGATTTATTCGTGGATCGAGAAGTTGAGTAAAGAATTGGTGGAAGGCGTAGCAGCGGCGGCGAAGGATGCGGGCATGGTGCTGTGCTACAACCGAGTGGGATCGATGTTTACCTGGTTTTTTACCGATGGGCCGGTGACGGATTGGGAGTCGGCTTCAAAATCGGATACGGAAACATTTGGTAGATTCTTTCGAGGGATGCTCGACAGTGGAGTGTATTTACCTCCGTCCCAGTATGAGGCGGCATTTTTGGGTGCGACGCATTCGGAAGAGGATGTGCAGCAGACGATTGCGGCGGCGAAGAGGGTGTTTGCGGCGATGAGAGCTTAAAACGGCGGGCGGGTGTTCGGAGTTGTTGCGATGTCCAGAACGGCGCGGATAGCGGAGGCGAGTACAGAGGTCCTTCGCTTCGCTCAGGATGACAAAGGTAGTGCTCAGTACGGAGTGTGGACGGACGGCTGACGGCTCGCTGCTGACTCGGCCATCAGATGTGGAATCGTTACGAATTCATATCCTTCACTTTTATAACGTGCGATCAGACGATCAGTGGCGATGACGGTTTGGGAGCGGTCAGCGCCTATTTGTTTGTGGCCTCCATCGTGGAGAAGGATGACGTCGCCGCCGCGAATTTTGCTGGTTACTTTTTCCTCGATCATGGCTGCTGGCGGGGCGTTCCAGTCGTAGCCGGTAACGTTCCACATAATTGGTTCGAGAGCGAGTTCGCGAGCGATGCGGAGCACGGCGGGGCGGCGTCCGCCGAAGGGTGGGCGGAAGAGATTTGAGTGACCGCCGATGGCATCGTGCAGTGCGGATTTGCAGGCGGCCAGTTCGTGTTTGATTTCTGATTCGCTTTTGAATGTCAAAAGGGGATGGGTGAAAGTGTGATTGCCGACGATGTGACCGGCGTGGACAATCTCGCGAGCGAGGTCGGGGCGTTGCTGGACGTAGCGTCCGATAAGAAAGAAAGTTGCCTGAATGTTGTGTTTGGCGAGGATTTCGAGCAGGCGTAAGGTGTGCGAGTCGTTGGGGCCATCGTCGTAGGTGAGAGCGATTTGACGAGAGCTGTGTGACAGGCCGGTGAAAGTTTTGCCATACCATTGTCCGGTGGGAGAGATGGATTGATAGGCCGCAGTCGCGGCGGCCGCGAGGGATGCGGCGCTGATTAGGGCGAGAGCGAGCATGTGGGGATTGTATTTCATTGATCATTCATGATTGATCATTCTCATCGATCGTTCTCATTGATCATTGCGTGATCGGGTGATTTTAGCGATTGCGGACTTTGTGACAGTACTTAGATTGCAAGTGTGAGGTGTAGCCGGCGAGCTTCGCTCTGCCGGGACAGCCGAAGGCGGCTGTCGCCACATGAGCCGGGCTCTGATGGCCTTTAATTTTGCGATTACGAAATCACTTCGTCGCACAAGTTCTCTGTTAACTCTTCCCGCAATTGCCACTCGGCGATATCCGAGATATCCTGCCAATTCCGAAATATTGGGAGGCCATGGCGAATCTTTTCGAACTACCGCGTTACATTGCTGTGGAGGGCCCGATCCGGGTGGGCAAGAGCACGCTGGCGCGAATTCTGGCAGAGAGGCTGAATGCGCAGCGGGTGATGGAGCCGGAGTCCAATCCTTTTCTCGGTGCATTTTACGAGGGAGACCGGGGGGCGGCATTTCAGGCACAATTCGAGTTTTTGGTGCGGCGGTTTGAGCAATTGCAGGCACTCGACCTGGGGTCGAGTTCGCAGAAGACGGTGGTTGCGGATTACATCATCGAGAAAGACAAGCTTTTTGCCTGCTTGAATCTGACCGATCAGGAACTGGATACCTACAACCGTTACTACAATCATTTTCGAGAGAAGTTGCCGACGCCGGATCTTGTGATCTATTTGCAGGCGACGCCCGAGGTGCTGAAGAAGCGGCTGAAGAAAAAGAATGCGCCGGGCGAGCATGCGGTCAGCGATGAATATCTGGAAGAAGTGGTGAAGGCTTATGAGCACTTCTTTTTTCATTACACGTCTTCGGACCTGCTGATCGTGAATACGTCGGACATTGATTTCGTCGACCGGAATGAGGATTTGCAGGAACTGCTGCGGAAGGTGACGGAGCCGATCAAGGGGACGCAGTATTTCTTGCCGCTGGGCGGGCAGGAGGCGGTGGGGGCGTAGGGAGTGGCGGTGCGGTCGGCGTAATTGCGTCCGTGGGGCAGTGGCTGATATAGAGCGAATATGAGAGAGCGTGGGATATCTTGCAGGAAAATGGCTCAAAAATTAATAACCACGAAGGTCACGAAGTATCACGAAGGAACGGAAAAGGATACTGTCGACGAACGATAGGTTTGCGGCTACAATAGTTTCAGCATCCAAGAAGATGCGGACAGGCTCTATCCGGCTGGGCTGGAGGGGCACTGGAGGATAAGATGAGCATCACCCCGATTGGCGGGCGTCTCGACCTCTCTGGTCGAGACGAGAACCGCCGGAAGGTCACGACCGCAACCCTGCGGGAACAGAAACTCCGACACGAACCTATTACATGTTTAACCGCGTATGACTATGCCGCTGCGCGCCTGGTGGACGAAGCTGGAATCGAGATGATTCTGGTGGGGGATTCGCTGGCGCAAACCATGCTGGGGTATGAGAACACGCTGTCGGTCACGGTGGACGAAATGCTGCATCACGTCAAGGCGGTACGGCGGGGCGTGAAAAGTGCGCTGCTACTGGCGGACATGCCTTACGGGTCCTATCAGGTCGACGAGAAGAGCGCCTTGAGCAACGCCATGCGCTTTGTGAAAGAAGGCGGCGCGGAGGTGGTGAAGATTGAGGGCGGAGAAAAGCGGGCGGACTTGATTCGGCGAATTATCGATGCGGAGATTCCGGTAGCTGGACATATTGGATTGACTCCGCAGTCGGTGAATGTGATGGGCGGGTATAAGGTTCAGGGGAAAAATTTGAGCGGTATTGAGCAGTTGATGCGTGATGCCGTGGCGCTGGACCGTGCGGGGGTGGCCTGCATCGTGCTGGAGGGGATTCCGCGGGAAGTGGCGGCGATGATTACGGCGGAGGTGGGCACGCCGACGATTGGGATTGGGGCGGGTCCGGAGTGCGATGGCCAGGTGCTGGTGTTTCATGATTTGGTCAATTTGACGTTTGGAACTCCGGCGAAGTTTGTGCGGCACTACGGCGATGCAGCTGCGTTAATCAGCCAGGCGGCGCGAGAATTTCGCGCGGATGTGAAGTCGCTGCAATATCCTTCGGACGAGGAGTCGTATCATCTGGCGAAGGAAACGAAAGCGGGACTAGATACGGTGCTGGAGCGCAAGCGAGCTATGCAGCGGTGAAATGTTTAGCCAAGGATTTACGCGGATCTGCACGGATAACGCCAACATCTGGCTTCAAAATACAGCGGTTGGGGTGCTAGGCTATGGTTATTGAGGAGGGATTTATGACGCACCTCTTGCCAGGTTTTTTCCTGCCGTTCTTCGGATTTGGGTTTGTGATGTATTTTCTGCCGTCGATCATTGCTCTGGCGAGGAGCAAACGAGATATTACGGCGATCGTGTTACTGAATTTCTTTCTGGGTTGGACGATGATTGGGTGGGTGGTTGCCCTGGTGTGGGCAGTGAAGACTGACGTCCCGATGGTGGTGCGGTGAGGCTTTTCGCACGGCGATGGGGTGGGCTGCGAAGCTGGCTAATATCCGTGTCGATCGTTTGTGTTCTGCCGACGGGTTGCTCGCGGCAGAAGGTAGACGCAGCGCCGGATGCTGCGTCTCAGCTGCAAGCGTTGGCTCCGGCGGACCCGGCGAAATTTCCGGTGCTGAAGGAAAGTAAGCATTGGAGCAATCCTTACCTGGTTGTGCGCCCGACGGCGGTGGGGCTGCTGACGGATGTGGCAGCAAATGAAGAACAGATTGTGAAGCCGGAAGAAGTTTTGAAGGCGCTGGCGCAATTGCCGGCCGCGGCGTGGCCTTATGGTCGCGCGGTTGCGATTCTGGTGGACGCGAAGGCAACAAGCTCGGAGCAAGACAAGATCGCGCTGCGACGGAACCGGGGGATTGTAGCCGGCGAATTGCAGAGCGCACATGTAGCCATCAACTGGATTCCCTCCTCTTAGTTACTACCTTCCGATGAAAGTCTGCAAAACCATCGTGGACATGCGTGCGGCTTGCGAGGCGGCGCGGCGCGATGGCAAACGGCTGGGCTTTGTGCCGACCATGGGCGCGCTACATGAAGGGCACTTGTCGCTGGTGCGAGCAGCGAAGGCGGGCTGCGATGTGGTGGCGGTTTCTATTTTTGTTAATCCAACGCAGTTTGGTGCGGGCGAGGATCTGGCGAAGTATCCGCGGACGTTCGAGCGGGACCGGGAGTTGCTGGAACGACAAGGCGTGTCACTTCTTTTCGCGCCCTCGGTTGAGGAGATGTACCCGGCGGGTGCGGTGACGTGGGTTACGGTAGATGGCCTGAGTGACAGGCTGGATGGGCGTTCGCGGCCGGGGCATTTTCGCGGAGTGACTACAGTGGTGGCAAAGCTGCTTCATATTGTCGATCCGGAGGTGGCGTTTTTTGGGCAGAAGGACGCGGCGCAGGTGGCAATCATCCGGCGGATGGTGCGGGACCTGAAATTTCCGGTGGAGATTGTGGGTTGTCCGATTGTGCGTGAGGCGGACGGGTTGGCTATGAGTTCGCGGAACGCTTATCTCGATCCGCAAGAGCGAAAACAGGCGCTGGTGTTGCATCGATCGCTGATGCGGGTGAGGCAACTGTGGGACACGGGGGAACACCGCGCGGTGAAATTGATGGCTACGGGTCGCGAAGAGATTGCGGGAGAAAAGTCGGTGCGACTTGACTATTTCGAAATCGTAAATCCAGAGAGCCTTGATCCGGTGGAAAATGTTGGCAGCGGCGCGCTGGTGGCGGTGGCGGCGTTGGTGGGAACAACGAGGCTTATCGATAATCTTTTGCTGTGAGGATTTAACGGTCTAGCGGCCGGGTTGCGCGTCGGACGGGGGAAGCGCTGCCGAAGTAGGTTGAGGCGAGAGCTTTTGTCTGACCAAGGTTTCGATCTGCGACCAGAGCTGGGGATCGCATTCGCTTTGCATGTGGCCGGGGGTAAAGACGCGGTCCCACCAGGAGGCTTCCGGGCAGTCAACCGGGGTTTTCTTGTAATCGACGCGGTAGTTGCCCAGAATTTCTGTCTTAGCCGGATCGGCGGCAGAGATCAGGCGGCGGCCATGAACGAAGCCTTCGGTTTGATAAAAGTTGATGGCTTCGGTGACGTTGTCGGGAATGACGGAATCGTTCTGCCACAGCTTGGCTACACTATCGACCTGTACCGTCAATAGAACCGATATGCCGCGGCGGCGCAGATCGCGTGCCAGCAGCACGGCCGCGGACGCTCCCCAACTGTGGCCGAAGAGGACGATGCGAGCGCGAGTCTTTTCTTCGGGGGAGAGCACACCGTCGTGATCTACATCGAGGAGACGAATTACGTCGTTGTAGGCGCGCTTCCTGTGCCGATTCTCGAAGACACGAACGTAAGTCTCTTTGGGGAGGGTTTGCTGGATGCGATGCGCGAGTCGAACGGGGCCGTGATGCGGGTTGTCATGGCTCACGAAGCCGCCGACGAAACCGATAACGATGTTAGAAGGAGGGGCTAACGCATCAGAGCGAAGAAGTGAAGTGTTAGCGGCTCGGGATGCAACCGGTGTTGCGGCGGAACCCAGCATCACGAGAGCAACGATCGATGTGCGGAGCGCGGAGACCCGAGACATGCAAATTCCTGTTCGATGAGATGACTTGTCCCAGCCGGAGGATGCTGTAAAAAAGCCGTCTTGGCAAAATGCCTGGAACCGTGCGGTCTTTAGGCACTTTAACCCGAGCGCAAGTGTACACCACCGTGTCAAGTTGCGGAGAAACGTTTCTTGCCGGAGATGAATGGATTTCCGGCGAGGATAAATCTCAGCGGCTGGTCCGCTGCCTTAGTGATGCCGATGCGGGGAGTGATGCGGATATTTTTAGCGCGGAAGCCATCTTCGCCGAGCCATAGGCTGCCAGTGGGCAATGTGAGATCTGCGCCGTTATCGCGGGAGCGGGTGATGCCGAAGGCTTGGGCGAGGCGTCCGGGGCCGCTGGTGAGGCGAGGCAGATCACGCGGGGTGAGGGCAGAGATAATACCCCGGGCGCGAGCCATTTCTTCCATGCCAAAGAGAGGTTCGACAGCGCGGAACAGTACGCCCCCTGCTTTGCCTTCGCGCTCGCAGGAGACATTCAAACAGTAGTGATTGCCGTAGATGAAATAAACGTAGGCGAAGCCGGGAGGGCCAAAGAGCACGGAATTGCGGGGGGTATGGCCGATGAAGGTGTGCGCGGCGGGATCGTTGGTTCCGAGATAAGCTTCGACTTCGACGATGCGCGCGGCGAGACGAACCGAGCCTTCGCGGACCAAGATTTTGCCGAGAAGTGCGCGTGCTACGCGGCCAGGGCTGCGGGCGAAAAATGAGCGGTTCAGGGGCTGAATGGGGGGCGGATTCGGACCAGGGGCGTGTTTTTCCATTCCAATGAAATCATTGAGAGCGGGACGATGCGTTTATGCTGCCGTCAAGAATCTGCAAAGCGACCACAGGGGCTGAAGCCCAAATCCCTTAGAAAACCTTACGCAGCGCTCAAGCGCCGCTTTCCACGCTACTGCCGACAGTTGGCTAGACCGCTTCGCGACAGTTGCTGCCGACGGTATACGAGATCGCATCTTGCAATTCTGCCGGAGGGTGTTGACACCATTCTCCACGTTAATAAGCTCTGGCGGAATTATGCCGCGCCTTTGGCTAATTCTTTCAGATAAGCCAAAACCTCCACGGCGTGGCCTTCGGGCTTTACTTTGGCGAAGATGTGCTGGATCTTGCCGTCGGGTCCGATTACGAATGTAGTGCGGGCGATACCCATTACTTTTTTGCCATACATGTTTTTTTCCTGGACGACTCCATAGGCTTCGGCGACTTTCTTGTCGGCATCGGCCAAGAGCGAAAAGGGTAGCTTAAATTTGTCCTGGAATTTCTTCTGGGCTTTGGAAGTATCTGGGGAAATGCCGAGGAGGACGGCGCCGGTTTTCTGGATCTGCTTGTAGGTGTCGCGAAAGACGCAGGCCTCGACGGTGCATCCGGGAGTATCGGCGCGAGGATAGAAGTAGAGGACGACTACCTTGCCGCGCAGCGCTTTGAGCGAAACCTCCTGGTCGTTCTCGTCGTGCAAAGTAAACTCGGGAGCCTTATCATTGATGTTGATATTCATGAGTATCTCGCTTCCAGTGAAATCGGGTTTGAAGGCTGCATCCACGGACGCGGCGTGGGTTGAGCCGTGGCCGGGAGGAGTTATCTCCAAGAAATCCTTATACCGCAGATTGGGGTCATTCGTCATTGTGATGCTCGCCTTTTGGGGGTTGACCGTGCCTGGAAGTATGGGGCAAGAGGATCGACCTCAGATTGCTCCCAGGAAAAACCGGCCGCAGGAAAACAAGAAACCGAAGAACGGCAAGGAGCCGCGGGCGGTTGGCGTTGTGCAGTTTAGCGGAAGTAGTAAGGGGACCCTGATTCCAGTCGCCATTCTGATTGACGGGAAGTTTTACGATGCCAGCGCGTACAAAGCGGACCCGATACCGATGGCGCTGGAATCGGGCACGGTGTATGAGGCAGAGCAGACGGGAAACCCGGATGGGTTGTTCGTGGTGAATGGAGCGCTCCATAGCCAGAGTGCGGGGAGCGCGCATCCCTGGGTGGGCACGGGAACTTACTTGCCGCCGGGAACCGAGGCACCGAAGGATAGTCGAAAGGCGGAAGACGTGCCGGTGGGGATGGGAGAGAGCAGCGACGACGAACCGCCGCGGCTTACGAGAAAAGGAGAGTCGAAAACGGCAGGACCGTCGGACTCGAAGTCGTCTGCGGGTTCGCCTGGGGGGCAGGAGACTCCAAAGGGTGGAACAGCGCCAAGCGGTGACAAGCCGGCCGATGCGAGCGGCAAGCAACAGGCGCCGCCTGCAGCAAGTGGTTCGGGGCAATCCCCAAGTCAACCAGCCCCAAGTCAGCCGGCTCCAAGTTCGTCCGCTCCAAGCCAGTCAACCCCGCGCCAGTCAGCTCCGGGCCAGACCTCACCGACTCAGAGTTCGTCCGGTCAAACATCGACTGCATCATCGAAGAGTCAGTCATCGTCTGATGAAGCTGACGGAAGCTATTACCGGCCGCAGCTGCGAAGGGGCAAGCCGACGGGGCCAGCGCCACCAGACGAAGATGATAAGGCGGTAGCGACGAAAGGGAGCGGGAGAGCGGAATCCGCAGCGGGTTCCAAGACGGCCAGCGGAGCGCCGGTACGCATGGTGGCAGCGATTTCGGATTCGGCGGGGCCGGATCCGCAATCCTATAAATTTTTCTGGAAAACCGGGGAAGAGGAAGAACGGCGCAATCAGATGCTAGCCCTGGCGGCGGATGAGGTGCGCGCTTATGCCGCTGCCCTGGCGAGGAACCAGATTCCAGCTCGGTCGGTGACCTCCAAAGCGGGCCCTGGTGGTCGCAAGATACCCACAAAGCAAGTGCAGCCGGTATTTGAGAACATTCAATTTCAGGGATTCAACCTGTGGCTTACCGATCAGCCAGTGATGATTTTGAGTGCGGAGGCGCATATTCCGGTTACGCCGGGAGCATCCACACCGGCGAGCGAACCTTACAGCATAATGCTAGTGGCGCGTACGGACATTTATGGCGATCTAAGGAAACTGTATTCCGGCGTAACCGATCGGTTTCATCTGGACGTGACGCCCCGGCTGGAGTTGATTGATGTGGTCGACGCAGATGGAGATGGTCGCGGGGAGGTTCTATTTCGCGAGACCACGGATGCGGGCAGCGGCTACTTGATTTATCGCGCGACTGCGGACAAGCTGTGGAAATTGTTCGACAGCTTGAATGCGGAGTAAGGCAGTTCCCCGTTTTCAGTTTTTGCGCTGAGGCGGGTTTTGGGGTCAAGAACCAACCTCGTCTCAGTTTTTGTTTTTAGGTTTCGATGCCTACGTGGCAGACGCGACCCACCAGATAATCGGATGCGGATTTTCCCTCTTCCATAGTCATAACGTCGATGGGATAGTCCTGGTTGTGGGGGCGCAGAATCAGATTGTTCCCAGCCGTTTCGACGTACTTGACGGTGCAGGTTCCATCCTTCAGGACGGCGTACATATTGAACTCGCCCTTGCGATAGGGCTTGAGTGAATTGTAATGGCGGTCGATGAGCAGCGTGGCGCCGGGGAGAAGGCGCGGATACATGCTCATACCTTCGCGGGCGTCAACTTTAATAACTACAAAGCGTTCCCACTGTTCGCGATCGCCTTCAATCTCGGGTTTCAGTTTTTTGAGAAATGTTTTCTTGAATTTCAGAATTTCTTTCACGTCCATACTGGTAAGCAAGGGTTCAGTGGCAGCGACGGTTCCATCGGTCAGAAGGACATTCTGAAACTCGTCATTACTGGGAGGCAGAATGGAAGCGCGCTTATTCACTTCGGAGGGATCGAGGAGATCAAGTACGGACAGATGCTGAACGGAGAGGACCCGGTCCATGCCTTCGAGACTGAGGCCGCGCTTGCGGTTGAGGAAGTTGGAGATGTGGGCCTGCTTGAACCCCGTCTGTTGGGCCAGAC
>JBAVUV010000476.1:0-2079 GCA_049696955.1 Candidatus Sulfotelmatobacter sp.
ATTTTGAATCGATCCGAGAGCCGGCAGTCGGAAACGGCTCGGAAAGAACGGTCCGGCCGAAACGGCCACGTCTGCTGCCGGCAAGGGTCGCAACGCTCGCCAAGTCGTCTGGCTGGCGTTAGCTCATGCAAGAAGAGCGACCTATCACAAACTCCCCGTACCGTTCCTCGAGTCGATAACGGCTGAGAAATCGCAGCCTCAATGGTTTTGAACACAATCGAGGATTCGCCGCAACGTTGAGCAAAGACCCCACAAGCGATGGTGCGATTGCACCCACGGTCACCTGGCGTGGGTGTGCGCTCATTTCTTCTGAGATTCCTGTTCCATCTGTTTCAGCCTTTGCTCCATCATCATTTTCTGCTGCTCCTTGGTTAACTTGGGAAACAGAAATGAAATTTGCAGACGCATGCCCCACGACGAAGTGCCCGATGGGCGAATTGGATTGTCATAAAACGCCGCGCTGATATTCACGGGTTGGAACCCAAGCTTCATAATTCTTCCAACACCGCCTCCGAATGGGACCGTCCACACGTTGCCGCTGCTCGCACTCCAATTGGCGGTGAGGATCGGTGATACCGATAGGTAGTAGCCTTTGTTCAGGTTGTAGTTGACAAAGTACTGCAGGGTCATTTGATTGACCACCGGGCGGCCGCCTGAACCGGCAATCGACCACACGTTATTGACGAGCGCGCCAATCGTCCATTTATTGGGCTGAATCAGGGCGACGACCGAAGGTCCCACGCTCAACTTCCCCTGTCCCAATATCTGGTCCGTGGCGGTTGGAATCACTAGCGCCGGCCAAGCACCCCAAATCAGCTTGCTGGGCTTGGAGGGTGAGAGGAAAAATGTGGGATTCATGTCCCCCAAGCCATATTGCCCCCCGGTCGGGTCGCCCGCATACGGCTGCCACACGATTGGCTGAATAATGCGGGCGATGAGGATCCAATTGCTGCTGACCGGGACCGGTATCACGGGCTGGATGTTCAGCACATCTTGCGTGCGGTCAGCGGGGCCGGTGCTGAAGTTATTGTTGTTTTGAATGGGAACGCTGATCAGGCTGGCCACTGGGTTCTGCACTGCCTTTTGCAACGCATTTGTGGTGGTGGATGCCGCTGCCGTTTGCTCCGTGCCAACCTGTGTTCCTGGCGCCCCGATGGGGGTATCTTGCGCGGAAATGTGCATACTCAACAGGAAAACAATGGCCAAGGTTGAAAATCGTAGTGCTTCGCATTGTGTGCTTTCCTTCATGACGAGTGCATTTGGCGATTACCTGGGAAAATTTATGCTGCCCCGCCTGGAGTCAACCGCGAAGTGATGCAAAGGTGTCTGTCACTTCGGGGTATAACTCTGGTCGAAAGGGGCCGGCCCAGAGTCAACTCCCCGCAACGGGCTGCATCTGCGGTTTCTTCCATCTGCCGTTCACCTCTCCCGGCGCCGGCATGTAAATCTGCAGGATCTCGTAGAACGGCCCGTCTGGCGCAGGCAGCCAGTTAAATTCCTTGGCCGCACCCGGAGAGTCCTTCCGCAGATAGATCGTCAGAGAAGCGTCGTCACCGTACTTGAACGACTTCAACATCGTGGAGTTGAGCAAATAACGCTGCAGTGGAATCGCCACGAGAAACTGCGTCTTACCGTCATACATCGTGAGTGACCAGAAAGCTTTATTGGGAGGCAACCGATGCTTTGGAAAAACAAGCGCATAACTGGCTTTCGGTGCGTCCAAAGGTTGATGATTTCCGTCGACAAAATAAACCAGGTAGATTGCCTCCTCGCCTGAGTTGCCGTACAAACCAAGTTCCGCGCCGCCGAAACGGTACAGATAGTTTGACTGCGCCTCTTGGATCGCTGTTGTTGTCACGACAACTCCTTGACGAGACTCCTGGGACATCGACTTACGCGATCCAAGGCGCGTCTCTTAAAGTCGGGGACTGAGTGCTTGTCTATATCGGGAGATAGACAACAAGGTAACGAGACCACAAGGAAAGAAAGGTCAGAACTGTTATTGTTGACAGTTTATCTTTCGCTCCGACCTCGCATACCCTTGCAGCGTCCAGTATTAGCTTGGCCGCGTCCCCAAGG
>JBAVUV010000477.1:0-1701 GCA_049696955.1 Candidatus Sulfotelmatobacter sp.
AATGCCCGGCTCACCGCAGGCTGGCTCAGCAGCAGCCGAGATGCGGCCGCAGTAATGCTTTTCTCCTCCGCGATCGCGGCAAATGTAATCAGGAGGTTTAAATCGACCTGTCGTAGTTTCTCTAGACGCATGACCGCTATGACTATTATGCATGAACCGCATGTGAAGAAAGAATCATCTGTGACTGTGTGAGCAAGAAGCGTGCACAAGGAGGATTCAATGCAACGTGGAAACGGTTTGCAACACAAGCGGGTGGTTGTGCTGGGCGGTTCGTCGGGAATTGGTTTTGAGGTCGCCAGGCAGGCGGCGACGCAGGGAGCGCGCGTCATTATCGCCTCCAGTAGTGCGGAGCGACTTCAGAAAGCCGTTGAATCAATCGGCGGAGACGCCGAGGGCCAAGCGGTGGACGTTTCGGACGAACGAGCCGTTGCAACCTTCTTTTCCAAGCTTGGCGCTTTCGATCATTTGGTATTCACCGCCGGCGACAGCCTGCAATTGCACGACCTTGCCGCTACGGATCTTCAACAGGCCAGAAGTGCTTTTGAGCTTCGTTATTGGTCAGCACTCGCCGCGGTCAAATACGGAAGCCCCCATATTCGCAAGGAAGGCTCTATCGTGCTCACAACGGGAATCGCCGGCCAGCGCCCGCGAAAAGGATGGGTAATCGCGGCAAGCGTTTGCGGAACCATCGAAGCACTAACACGGGCACTGGCGGTCGAACTGGCGCCGATACGGGTAAACGCGGTATCTCCTGGACTGGTTCGGACAAACCTCTGGCAGAGCATGACTGCGGCGGAACGCGAGAGCCTGTTTGAGCGCGTGGGCAAGAGTCTCCCGGTTGGCCGAGTCGGCGAAGCTTATGACGTAGCGCAAGCGTATTTGTTCTTGATGCAGGAAGGATTCAGCACCGGGCAGACGGTGGTGGTGGATGGGGGAACAGTCCTGGTTTAGGGCCGCTGAGAGAAAAACGGCGGACTTTCTTCAGCGGTATTTGACGCTATGTTAAAAGCAACGGCCTATCGGGCGGAAAACAGATTGAGCGCAGTGGAAGGCCCTTAGGGCAGCGGCTGCCAGAGCTCAATCTTATTCCCATCCGAGTCATAGATCCAGGCAAAGCGACCGTAGGATTCATCCATTCGTTTGGCGTCAATCTTTACCCCCTCTTGTTTTAGGCGGTCGAGCAAAGCATCCATATCGTCCACGATGTAGTTGATCATGAACGGTGCGGGGCTGGGATCGAAATACTTAGAGGAGGCGGGAAAAACAGTCCAAACTGTAACGTGTTCCTTTTGCGGGTCGTCGTGTTCGCGCCACGGAAGCATTACGCCTTCGCCTTTGTCGGCCAGCCCAAGATGCTTCGCATACCATTCGCGCGCCTGATCGCGATTCGCGGACTTGAAGAAGACACCGCCGATTCCAAGGATGCGCCCGCGCTGCTCCACTTTGACAGGCGGCTTCGACTTTTCAGGTTGCGGAGATTGCACTTCCTGTCCTCCTAAGCAGGCTGAGATGAGCGACAGCGAGCCGAGCGCAATTGTGCTCCAGGGTAATGCGTACATGAGTTGGATTATACAAGTTTCGATTCGAGTGGAGAGAACCTATTAACGTACTCTCGCGCATTGAGATTCGTCAACCGTCGCCTGATCTCACTGGGTGACTTGGAAACTTCTGATCACGGGCTTTGCCGGCAGCCAGTTGTTG
>JBAVUV010000478.1:0-5547 GCA_049696955.1 Candidatus Sulfotelmatobacter sp.
TTGCACGATGACAATCGCGGCGAGGACGAAGACGATTCCTAAAGTCTGAATCGGGCGGAGGACTTCGCCTAACAGCAGGGCGGCGAGAACGATCGAGAATACGGGCTCCAGACAACTGGCGATGATGGCGCGGGTGGGCTCCAGATACTGCAGGCCGAGGAAGTAGAGAGAAAACGCACCCAGCACGGAGATCATCGAAAACACAAAAAGAAAAAGCCATTGCGCGGGAGCGTAATTGGCGGCGGCGATCTTCCAGGGAGGGTTGACGATCAGCCAGAAGAGCGAAGCTGCGGTGAGAGTCCAGATCAGCACGCGCCAGCGATCGTGACGGGCGAGAATGCGGTGTCCGCCGACGTTGTAGAAGGCGAAAGAGAACGAGGCCAGCAGCGCGGCGATGATGCCGTAAGTGTCGAGATGAAATGCAGCTCCGGAACGGGCACCCAGCAGGTTGATGACCAGAGCGATTCCGGTTACAGCCAAGGCGACTGCGGCAATTTTTTGTGGTGTGAGCTTCTGCTGGCGTCGAGCGACTACGTAGAGCAGCACCCACACGGGGGCCGTGTATTGGACGATGATGGCGGTGGCCACGTTGATGCGCTGGATGGCAACGTAATAAAAGTAGTTCGAGACGGCTACGCCGAGCGTGCCGAGAAGAAAGCAATATGCGAGATCGCGCGCCGGCAGCTTGATGCGCCGCCAGCCTTTTGAGGCGACGAGAAGCGGAAGCAGTACGAGGAGCGAGAATGTGGTGCGCGACTGGGAGAGAATGAGCGGGTCGATGGGACGAAGAAGGCTGCCTGAGAACAGCCTGCCGGTAAAGACGGCGCGACCCAGCGCCGCCGAGACGCCCCACAGAAATGCGGCGGAAGCAATGAAGAAATATCCGCGAAGAGGATGCGTTTGCGGGCTTCGGCTAGTTGGGTTGGAGATGATATTCCTCGCGAATGGCTTCGATGATCAGGCGGCGGAGAGCAAGAGGTCAAGGCGATCGGGATCGAAGCCCTCAATCACTTCCGCGCCGGATGGCGCGAGAATTACCAGAGTCGGGGCGGTGCGGCTGTGGTAGACCTCGAGCAATTCGAGACGGGCGGCGGAGTCGAGCTCCATATCCCGCTCTTCAAAAGGAAGACCTTTGGCCTCAAGAAAAATTCTCATGATTTCGCAGGAGAGGCAGCCGGGCTGGGTGAAGAGCAGAATTTTAGGAAGCACAGGAGTCGAAGTCATTCTACGCGTCCACGTATTCAATCTCACTGGTAATCTTTGCGGTCTTTTGCAGCATGGCCGAGACCGAACAGTACTTCTCTTTCGAGAGGCGAACCGCGTCCTCGACAGCCTTGCGCGATACTTTGCCACCAACGCGGTAGATCAGTTTGATTTCTGTATACACCGAGGGCGGGTCTTTAGCGCGTTCGGCCTGAGCGCGGACTTCAAGGCTGGTGAACGGCTCGCGTTTTTTCTGCAGAATGGAGACGACATCATAGCCGGTGCAGCCGCACAAGCCGATCAGAACGAGTTCCATGGGACTGTTCCCTGCCGTCTTATCGCCATCGACAATAATCGTGTGGCCGCTGTCGGAGACTCCGTTGAATTTTTGTTTATCGATCCACGTGGCGCGGGCGTTGGTCACGGGCGTATCCTCCCGCCGGATTTTCGATTGCCAACTTCCGATTGCCGATTGTTTCGCTTCGCCGTCAGGCGCGAAGCTGCAAAGATAGCGGCAAGTTGTTTTGCCTCGTCGATGAGATCGCTCATACGTTGCTGGGACATCATCTGCGCCTCGACCAGGAACTCAAGCCAGAATACACTTTCGTCCACCTCCTCTTCTACAATGCCCAGTTTTGAGACGAAGTCGGCACGCGAACGCGCCTTGCAGGCCGCGCGATAATTTGCCGCCACGGAGGTTGCTGAGCGCAGTAACTGTTGACCGACCACTCGGGTTTCCGCAGAACTTGGAAGCGACCGGAAGAGACGAACAACGCGAAGAGCAAATTGCATACTCCTCTTGCGCAAGTCCTGAGTCTTGTCATTCATCGGGAATTTCCTATCGACAATTGGAAATCGGCAATCGGAAATCCGTCTGTGACGGATGTCACAAGCCATCCAAGCTATCTCCGGTTGTCGGTGCTGGGTTCGGGATGGATGAGTACGCGGAAAAGTTCTGGGGCGGCTTGTTTGAATCGGATTTCGAGTTCCGTTTGAATGTCGTGGACGCGTGACAGAGAGAGATCGTCGGAGAAGGTGCAGTGGCAGGAGACGTAGAGGCGTCCGCGAACTTTCTTGATTTGAATGTCGTGCATGTCGATGATCTCGGGGAATGTTGCGGCGAGGGATTTCAGGCGACGCTCGAGGTCGGCGTCGCGCACCGGTTCGTCGCCGGTTTCGATGGTGGCGGGTTCGCTTTCGATGTGGGTAAGGATGTCGCCGATCTCGCGTACGTCACGGCGCATATCTGCTTCGAGTTCGGTGACCTGATCGTGAGCGCTTTTGAGCGACATGCGTTCGTCGAGTTCGACGTGCTGCTCAACGTGGAGTTTGCCGGCGAGATCCTGCACGCTGATGTCGTGGACGTTGAGGTTGTGGCGCGTGGCGACGGCACGAATGCGGTCGAAGATATTTTCCGAGCGCTGCGCGCGAGGCAAGGGTTGCACGGTGACATCGGCGTCGGGAAGAATGTTGCGCACGGCGGCAGTCACGGCTTCCACGAGTTGTTCGGAACGCTGAAAAGTGACGGTGCGGGCGAGACCTACAGCCAGATCGGCGAAATAGCGGTTGCCAGAGCGGCGAATGCGGACGCGGCCGATTTCAAGAACACCGTCCACGTGGGAAACGGCGTCAGTAATTTGGGCGCGTACTCCGGCAGGAGCGGCATCGAGCAGGGCGTCAACAGTGCGGCGGGCGAGGCGCCAGCTGACAGAAACGATGACGCCAGCGACAAAGAGCGCGGCGACAGGATCGGCAAGGCGAAGCCAATCCACATGATAGATACGGCCGGCGAGGATAAGCGCAAGTCCCAGGACAACGACGCCTGCGGACCAGACATCGGTAGAGAAATGCAGTGCGTCGGCTTCAAGGGCCTGGCTTTCATACTTGGTGGCAATGCGGCCGAGGGCGCGGGAGCGCCACCAGTCAACCGCCATGGAACCCAACATTACGGCGAAAGCCCAGATGGAAGGCTCGACTTCAACGCGCCGGAAAAATAAGCGTATGACGGCTTCGTAGACGACCCAGATGCAGGTCAGGAGAAGCAGGCCGGTTTCGACGAAGGCGGAAAAATTCTCTACTTTGCCGTGGCCATATTGATGGTCCGCATCTGCCGGCTTGTCGGAGACGCCGACGGATAAATATGTGAGCAGAGCGGCGATGAGATCAAGCGCTGAGTGCGCAGCTTCGGAGAGAATGCCCAGGCTACCGGTGGTGACGCCGACGACTATCTTGCCGGCGGTGATGAGTAGAGCCGCAAGCACTGAATTTCCAGCCACCGCGCGTTTTTCGGCGCGCATGGCATGGGGTGAGTAAAGGGCCGGAGTCCCGGACATGATGGGATTATCGCCGTTAATGCAGAATTGCGCCAAGGGAATACGCAAACGGGTGGCCGGTGAATTCATAACCTGAATTCATTAACCACGAAGGACACGAAGTTGCACGAAGGGATTCTCGGCAATGTTTGCGGCTGACTTATTATTTAGGACGAACGGCTGTATGCTAGGATGCTAGGTTCGAGTTGTTCCAACTTCCTGAAGTACCAATCCTGGAGGATTTTTGTATGCGTAAGAGTTGGCTGCTGTGTGCGTTATTGGGAGCGATGGCATGGGGACAAGCACCACCGGGGCAGGCTCCAGCGCCTCCGGAGGGTCCCGCCGGAAGCCCAAAGGCTGGGAGTGCCGCACCTCCGACCGCAGCGGAGGTGCCGGAGAATGCGGCGGTGATCACGATTGTCGGGGTTTGCTCGGCGGCGCCGAAAGCGGCGACGGTTTCGAAAACTGCAGCTGGAAAACAAGCTGCGAAAAAGACGGCCGACTGCAAGACGGTAATCACGCGGGCTAAATTCGAGAAACTTGCCAACGCGCTGCAGCAAGGTACGACTCCGCTGACAGCACAACAAAAACACATGCTGGCCACGCAGCTTCCCGGGCTGATCGCCATGTCACAGGCGGCGGAAGAGAAGGGGCTCGAGAAGAGTGCGCGATTCGAAGAGACGATGAAGTTCCTCAAGATGCGGGTTCTGAGTTCCGAGCTGCAACACGTAGTGCAGGAGGACGCGGATAAAGTCCCGGAGCAGGAGATTGTTGAGTACTACAAGAACAATCCTGCGGCCTATGAACAATTTTCTCTGGAACGACTGTTCATTCCGCGCTTCAAGCAGGAGAATGCCGAGAAGGCCAACCCGGCAGAAAAACTGAGCGAGGAGCAGCAAAAAGCCAAAGAGGCGGCGGATCGAGCCAAGCAGGAGCAGGGCGAGCAGGATATGACAAAACTGGCGGACAGTTTGCGGGCGCGCGCCGCGGCTGGCGAAGACTTTGCCAAGCTGCAAAAGGAAGCGTTTGAAGCTGCGGGCATGAAAATGGATGCGCCGACGGTGAGTTTGCCTACGGTGCGGCGTACCGGGCTGCCTCCGGGGCACGTGGCGGTATTCGATTTGAAAGCAGGCGAGGTCTCCCAGGTCCTTTCCGACAACGGCGGACATTATGTTTACAAGGTGGTAAGCAAACAGACGCTGCCGCTGGATCAAGTTAAGCCGGAAATTCACGCTACTTTAAAGATGCAACGGATGAAGGAAATGACGGAGAAGTACACCAACTCATACAAGGCGGAGACCAACGAGGCGTATTTTGGGCCAGCCACACCGACGGGACCGGGAGGACGTCCGATGCTGCCACATCCGCCGCGAGTGCAGCCGGCGCAGAATGCACCGCCTGCGGCAAATTCGCCATCGCAACCTTCGGCGCAACCGGCTCCTCCCGCCAAGCCGAACTGATGGAGAGCGCAAAACCTGCTGTCGTAGTGACTGGCATTGCGGGAAACCTGGGATCCAGGTTGCTCCCGCTGCTGGGAGATTTCTCGGTGATTGGGGTGGACGTGAGTCCGCCCCAAACCGATTTGCCCCTGCAATTTGAGCGCATGGATTTGGGTGACGAATCCTGCACCCGCGTGCTGTACGAGCTGTTGCGCGACACGCGGCCGGTTTCGGTGGTCCATCTCGCGTTCGTGATTGATCCAGTGCGTTCGGGCGTGCTTGAACCGGAGCGGATGTGGCAGATCAATGTCGCGGGAACAGCGCGCGTGATGGAAGCCATTACCGAGACCAATCGCAACACCGATTCTGGAATCAAGCAATTTATTTTTCCCAGCAGCGTTGCGGTGTATGGTCCCAACCTTTCGGCTCCAGCGACTGAGGAGTCGGCGCGCGCGGCGCACACGTTACCTTATGCGATTCATAAGAAGCAAAGTGACGAGGTAGTGCAGCAGCGCTCTTCGGCGCTGCGCGGTTGCAGCGTTTACATTCTGCGGCCGCACATCTTTGCCGGAGCCAGTGTGGAGAATTATCTT
>JBAVUV010000479.1:0-3902 GCA_049696955.1 Candidatus Sulfotelmatobacter sp.
ACGAGATGGGGTGTAAGGGACCAGACACTCATGCGGGCTGCTCGACGAGACATTTCAATGAGATTCCCGACGTGTGGCCAATTGGAATTGGCGCGCCTTGCATCGGATGTACGGAAAAAAGCGTTGCATTCCGTGTGCCCATGTTCCAAGTGGTGCAAATCCATACTTTGGCGGCCCCTCCGGAGACCTACCCATCGATCAGCGCCCCGCAAGGCATAGCCAGCCCACTGGCGACCGGACTGGTCGGACTTGCAGTGGGCGCGCTCGCGGGCGCCGGCTATGTCGCCTCGCGTAAGTTCTCCAACGTAAAGGACGATGAGACCGTACCGGGTTCCCGTCCTCCCGGTGGCACTGAAACGCCCGACCCGGGACCGGACGCGAGCACGAAGGAGTCGGAATGAGCGGCGCGATAACTCCTCCTCAGATCGGTCGCCAAAAGATCAGTCGTCGTCAGGTGCTATTGGGGATCGTCGGGCTCGGAGGAACGATCACGGGTCTGGCCGTGCCCGCTATGGGCGACGAGCACCCGGCTCATCCCGTAGCCGCACCGGATGCCGTTGCGATGCTCTATGACAACACAATGTGCACGGGTTGCAAGGCCTGCATGCCGGCCTGTAACGAAGCTAACGGCTTGCCGCCCGATACGGTGCTCTCTGGAGGGATCTGGGACATGCCCACGGATCTCAACTCGAAGACCAAGAACATCATCAAGCTTTATCAGGATACTGAAGGTCCCGGCTTCGCTTACGTCAAGCGACAGTGCATGCACTGCCTAGATCCCGCCTGCGTAACGGGTTGCCCATTTGGGTCGTTAAAGAAAGCCGACTGGGGTGCCGTCACGTGGAATAGTTCGCTCTGTATTGGCTGCCGCTATTGTGAAGTTGCCTGTCCGTTCGATGTGCCCAAGTTCGAGTGGGACCACTTCGATCCGAAGATCGTCAAGTGCGAGTTCTGTTACGACCGCTTGCATAAAAACGAGCAACCGGCCTGTACCGCCGTCTGTCCTACAGGGGCAGTGATCTTCGGCAAGCGGACGGATCTTCTCGCTCAGGCAAAAGGCCGCGTCGCCGCCGCGCCGGACAAGTACTTCGAGAACCGGGTTTATGGCGAACATGAGGCTGGAGGGACACAGGTTCTTTATCTGTCCAACGTCTCTTTCCAGAAGATCGGTCTCCCGAAACTCGGCTCGACCTCGCTCGGTCACTACGCCACCAAAGTGACGTCGGTCATTTATAAGTGGCTCTCGGGCCCAATTCTCGCGGCTGGCATTCTTGGCGTGATGATTAAGCGAAACTGGGACCGCCACGAGGCGGAGAGCGCTGAACGCGAGAAAAGAACGGGGCTTCGCGAACAACTATGAGCGCTCAAATCGGCACCACCGATACAACCGGATCCACTCTTATCAACCACTGGCAACGTGGCGTGCCTGTGTATCGCGAGCCGGTGGTTACACCCACGCTCCTCTTCTTTGCGGCGCTGGCGGCGCTTGGACTTGTGCTGGCGGCGGCGCGGTTCTTCTCTCCGCTCGGTCCATTCTCCGGGATGAATGACGCTTATGCCTGGGGGATATGGAAGACCTTCAATGTTATGACCCTGACCGCCCTAGGCTCGGGCCCGCTGGCAGTAGGAATAGCAGCTTGGGTTTTCAACCGGAAAAAGTTGCACGTGGTCATGCGTACCGCTCTTGTGTCGGGTTTTCTTTTTTACGCGACCGGACTTCTCGCTCTCGGCTTCGACGTTGGCCGTCCGTGGAATTTCTATAGCGCACTGCTCCCATGGCGGTGGAATGCTGAATCGGCGATGCTCGAGATTTCGATTGCTATGCCCCTGTACTGCGCAGTTTTCCTGTTCTTTGAGAACATTCCTTTGGTCCTGGAGCGCTTTTACTACACCGGCGGCAACACGACTCAATCGATTCTGCGCGACATCGCACCATTCTTGCGCCGGATTTATCCGTTCGTGATCGTCGGAGCCTACGTCCTGCCGCTCATGCATCAGTCTTCTTTAGGAGGGCTGCTGCTGTTGGCTGGGAACAAAATCAATCCTCTCTGGCAGACGCCGTTCCTTCCCTTGCTCTACCTGCTGGCTGCGGGTTTGTGCGGGCTTGGCTTCGTTACGTTCCTGCTTCTAATTGCCAGTCTTCGCTACTCGCGGCCTCTCGACTTGGGAGTGTTGATGGAGTTGGGCAACCTGTTGTCGTGCGCATGCTTCCTTTTTCTCGCCGTTCGCGCTGGAGATCTCATCTGGCGGGGACAGGTTCGGACCGCCTTCGCGTTTGATAAGATGAGCCTCCTCTTTTTGACAGAGACCATGCTCATCCTTATTCCTGCAGTCGCACTTCGGAGCAAAGCGGTACGCCAAACGCCGCGAGCCGTGCTCAAGATGGCTACTCTCGCATGTTTAGGCGGAGGGTTTTATCGTTTCGTTCCTACCACGATCGCGTTTACGCCGGCCCACCGAGCGATCTATTTCCCCTCTTTGCCCGAAGTGCTGATGAGCGTCGGATATATCTCCCTGGGGATCGTCGCGTTCGGACTTGCGGTGAAATACTTCGCCGTGCTGCCGGGAGCGATTGAGGACTGGAATCAGATGTCCAGACTTGCGCATTGGCGCCACCCGTCTACGAAATCGGAACAAGGAGGAACAGGATGGCCCGAGTCTCTATCGATCCGATAACTCGCATCGAAGGTCACCTGCGCATCGATGTTGAGGTCGATGGCGGCGCCGTACAAAAGGCGTGGGCAAGCTGTACGATGTGGCGCGGGCTGGAGACGATCCTACGCGGACGCGACGCCCGCGAAGGTTGGGTATTCGCTCAGCGTTTTTGCGGAGTGTGCACCACGGTCCACGCCATCGCCTCGGTGCGCGCCGTAGAAGACGCGCTGCAACTAGAGATTCCTGCGAATGCGCAGTACATCCGCAACCTGATTCTCATTGCGCACGCGCTGCACGACCACATCGTGCATTTTTATCATTTGTCCGCGCTCGATTGGGTGGACATCACGACCATTCCGAAAGCAGACGCAGCACGCGCAGCTTCCATCGCGGACGGCGTCAGCAATTGGCCGGGAAACTCCCATCGCGAGCTGGAGGCGGTTCAGAATAAGGTCAAGGGCTTGATCGGCAGCGGCCAGCTCGGGATTTTCTCTCACGGCTATTGGGGCCATCCGGCGATGCGCTTGAGTCCGGAGCTGAATTTGATTCTGTTTGCCCACTATTTGCAGGCTCTTGAATTTCAGCGCAAGTCCTGTCAGGTCGTCGGGATTCTCGGAGGAAAAACACCGCACATCCAAAACCTGGCTGTCGGCGGGGTGATGAACGCGATTAACCTCAACAGCCTGGCGACTTTTAATATGGACCGTCTCGGGATGTTGCAATCCTTGCTCCAGGAATTAATCCCGTTCGTGCAACAGGCGTATTTGGTCGATGCCTGCCTGCTCGCCGCCTCCTATCCCGAGTGGTTCCGCTATGGACGCGGCGTCGCGAACTACTTTTCCGTTCCAGATCTCCCCTTGGACGCAAAGGCCACACAGTTCGATCTCCCCGGGGGTGTCATCACGAATGGGAATCTCGGCGGCATGCAGCCGATTCGGGGCTGGCGTGACGACCCCTTCCGAGCCGCGGTTGTCGAAGATGTCACGCACGCGTGGTACCAGGGCAAAGAGCCGCTCCAACCCTGGAAGGGCAAGACTGAACCCGATTACACAGACTTCCACGAAGAGGCAAAGTACACGTGGGTGAAAGCGCCGCGCTACAACGGTCATCCGATGCAAGTCGGTCCCTTGGCGAATGTTCTCGTCGGCTACGCTTCTGGCCATCCACTTACGCGTAAGTGGACGGACACTGCTTTCAAGACAGTTTCCACGGTACCTGGTTCGTCTGGATCCGGCTTAAACCTAACG
>JBAVUV010000480.1:0-2603 GCA_049696955.1 Candidatus Sulfotelmatobacter sp.
CGGCTTATGTTGTAACAAAAAGCGGGCCCGTGAATCGGACCCGCAAATGACAGCTTACAAATTTAATCGTTAACGTTTAGCGTCCTGGTCCCGAGGGCGAAGTGCCACCAGGATTGGAAGAGCCCGGATTGGCAGTTCCGGGGTTCGAACCGGGGTTAGCATTGCCAGGGTTTGAGCCTGGGTTCGAGGCGCCTGGATTTGTCGAACCTGGATTTGTGGACCCTGGATTTGTCGAACCTGGATTCGTTGTCCCGCCGTTCGGCGACGCGCCCGGGTTCGAAGGCGAGCCCGGAGTAGTCTGAGTTCCGTTGGGACTGGTGCTCGGATTCGGGTTCGCGTTTGGATTATTCGGATTTGTTGACGGATTCGGATTCGCTCCGGGCTCAGTGTTCGGAGCAGTGGAGCCGGTCGGAGGAGCGGTCGTGCTTCCGGTTGGAGGCTGCGCGGTGCTGCCAGTGGGCGGTGTGCCTGTGTTGCCGGTGGGTGGGGCTGAGGGCGATGCCTGGCCGGGTGTGGCGGCTCCGCCTGGGTGAGCCCCGCCGGCTGATCCTGATCCTCCGCCCGGCGCTGCCTGCGCCACAACCCACGTCGCGCAGAACAGAATTACAGAGAACAACGTAAGTTTTTTCGCTGTCATGGTGAAGCCTCCAGCATTAAATTTGTTCCCTTCGAAGGCCGGCGGGCTGAAGGGATCCATAACTGAAGTGTGAGCGCAGATCTGGTCGATGGATATCCGGCGGATGCGGTAGGCAGGAGCTTGGGATTCCTTAGTAAGGGAAAACTTTCCGGAGGCCGTAATGGCGCAATCGAACCGGAGCGCCCCCGTTTACTTTCTGTAGAGAGTTGGCTGAGGACCTTTTTCCAGCGTCTTGCGATCCCATATCCAGCCTTCGCGGGTGTAACTGGCGAGTTCGAAATCCTGCGTGAGTTCGAGAGCGTCTACGGGACACGCGTCCTCGCAAAGTCCGCAGAACATGCAACGACTTAGATCGTAGGTGAAATTGGTGAGCTCCTTGCGGCGGGTCTGCTCGTTGCGCTCGCTGGAGACGACGATCAGATTTTCCGGGCAGGCCAGCGCACACAGATCGCAGGCAATGCACATGGTCTCATCAGTATCTGGATTGACGTTGAGCCGGGGCGCGCCGCGGTAACGCTCGGCCACCTGTGGCCGCTCCATGGGATATTGCTCGGTGTAGATTTCTTTGGGATCCTGGTAGCGGAACGTCACCTTCAATCCCTGAAGAAGGTCGACGAGAAAAATCTTGCGGAGCAAGCTGGGCATCCCCATAACGGGGTAAGCATACCACTTGGCAGTTGCTGTTTGCACCTCGCCGCACCCATGTCTCGCAAAGGCAGCGAGACATGGGGCACCCTAGCAATTTCGCCCCACTTCAATTGTAGGTAAGGAAATTCTGGGAACTTTTGCCGGCGCGGGCGCGTAATTAAGGACAGAGGATGTTATGCAAGCGTATCTCGCCAAATTGACGCCGAAGGCCCGAATACTCCTGGTGCTGCCGCTTGTCGTACTCGGGTACCCGGTCGTGATGTTTCTGGTTCCGGCGATCATTCATGCGATCGTCCCCGACGTAGTGCGCTCTGTGTTGAGCTTGATCTGAAGCGTCTGCCGGGAGCGCGTGTCCAGCCACTGAAAGCCCATGGAGTGATAATCTGCGCGCAGGGTTTTTGCTTGATCATTGGCAACAACCCACAGTTAATTCGAAAGCAACCATAATCATAACCATAGCCAATGAGCAACGACGAGCTTTGGATGGAGGAGGCGCTGCGGTCAGCGCAGCGGGCGCTGGAGGCAGGCGAAGTTCCGGTTGGGGCAGTGGTGGTGTGCGGAGGACGCGCGGTTGGCCGAGGATGGAACCGCAATATCATTGACTGCGATCCCACGGCTCATGCGGAAATTGTTGCACTGCGCGAGGCAGGCGCAGCCGTGGGAAATCATCGCCTGGGAGAGTGCGAGCTGTTTGTTACAATTGAACCGTGCGCGATGTGCGCGGGCGCGATGGTGCACGCGCGGATCAAACGCCTGATTTACGGTGCAGATGATCCGAAAGCGGGTGCGGTCCATTCAGTGATGAAGCTGCTCGACTATCCCCAGTTAAACCACCGGGTGGAAGTTCGTGGGGGGGTACTGGCGGGCCGTAGTGCGGAGATTTTGCAGGATTTTTTTAGAAGCCGCCGCTGAGGTTGGTGCTTTGCCGTCATTTCTCGCTCTGTTGTCATTCCGAGCGAAGCGAGGAATCCTGGTTCTTGCCGGCGGCTCACAACTTTTTCATGCGGAGAGGTGCGTGAGTGGTTGAAACGATCCGCCTCGAAAGCGGACATACCTTAACGGGTATCGTGGGTTCAAATCCCACCCTCTCCGCCATAACCAACTCGCCGGTAGGATTCCCGCATCCACGGAAGCCAATGAGGCCCGAGACATCCAAAGCTATGAGTCTCAGTGGCTGCCACGCATTCCCACACTGCCCAAGATAAAAATTGAAGAGCCGCCCACGCTGCCACTTTCGGATGCGGAATACAAACGGTTGCTTGCGGCTATTGAAACCACGGTCACGACGGACACGCGGCAGAAATTAAATGGATGAAAC
>JBAVUV010000481.1:0-3766 GCA_049696955.1 Candidatus Sulfotelmatobacter sp.
GGAAGCCCTTCGTCCGGAAATAGAGATGCGGATGACGCACAGCCGGATTCAGGCGACGCCGGAGGAGTCAACGCCAGCTTTACTTCTGCCGGCAGATCTTCCCACACGTCTTCCCATGTCGCGACCAGCTTTGCGCCCTGCTTTATCAATGTGTTCGGTCCCCAGGAATTTTTGTTGGTTACATTGCCGGGCACCGCGAAAACATCCCGGTTTTGTTCCAGTGCGCAGCGTGCCGTAATTCGCGTTCCGGAATATTCCGCTGCTTCGAGCACCAGCACACCAACGGACATGCCACTCAAAATCCGGTTACGAATGGGAAAGTTCTGCGGAAAAGCTTCGGTTCCGAGCGGAAACTCCGAGATCAGCGCACCCCCAAGTGCCAGGATCTGCTCCGCCAGACGCGTATTTTCTTTTGGATAAATCACATCCACGCCCGTGCCCAATACCGCGACCGTCTTGCCTTTCGCCGTAATTGCTCCACGATGGCTGGCGGTGTCCACTCCACGCGCCATGCCGCTGATGATAACCAGCCCCTGTGCCGCGAGATCACAGGCCAATCTCTCGGCCATTCCCGAGCCATAAGGGGTGGGTTGTCGCGTCCCGACCATGGCAATGCCCGGACGCGTTAGAACTTCGGGGTCGCCGCGAACATAGAGCACGAGAGGCGGGTCGTAGATTTCTTTCAGCCGCGCCGGGTAGGACGCATCTTCACTCGAAACGATAGTCACGCTCGCGCCGGCGGCCCGGGCAATCTCTTCCCGCGCCAGTTCGGCCGATTTCCCCGTGGCGATCGATTGCGCCGATACGGCTTTAATCCCTGTACCTTCCAGTTCCGTGAGAGATGCGTGGAAGACTGCTTCGGCGCTGCCGAAATGTTCCACCAGTTTCCGCGCCTTCGTCGGCCCCAGGCCGGTAGTGAATGATAGGGAGAGCCACTCCGGCACGTGCGTCGTGGGTGGAGCTAACGTATTCGACAAATTGATACTCCTATCCTAATCCCGACTGCGCGGACTGTAGCCATTTGTGGAACGTGGCGTCAAGGAAAGACGTCACAACTTGATCGAAAAGCGCTCTGTTAAAATCAAAACAGGAATGAGACGTCTGCGCATCTCTGCGATTTCCTACCTCAATACGGCGCCCCTGATGTGGGACTTCGAACACGGCGAAGCCGGGCGCGACTTCGACATTTCTTATACCTTGCCTTCGGCCTGCGCTCGCTCTCTGCAGGCTGGAACTGGCGATATCGGAATCATTCCGGCCGCCGCCTATGCGCAAATCCCCGGACTCAGCATTTTGCAGGACGTCGCCATTGCCTCGCGCCAGCCTGTGCGTTCCATTCTGCTGGTCAGTCGAGTGCCCGTGGAGAAGATTCGCACCGTGGCCTTGGATACGTCTTCCATGACGTCGGTGGCGCTGACAAAGGTCTTATTTGAGAAATGGATGGGCGGCGGCCGAACGTTTGCGCCAATGGCCCCGGACATCGACAAAATGCTGGCCGCGCACGACGCCGGATTGTTGATCGGAGATCCCGCGCTCCAGATCGACCGCTCGCGCTATTTCACGCTCGACCTTGCCGAAGAATGGATTCGCTTCACCGGCAAGCCTTTCGTCTTCGCCTTCTGGGCGGTTCGCGACGACGCGATTCAAGACGCAGACCCGTCGCCGGACCTGACAGCAGTATTCCAGCAATCACGTGATCACGGCCTGGAACCTGCAAGCCTCGATCACATCTCGCTGGAATGGGCTCCCAAGCTCGGCATCAGCCCAGCCGATGTTCGCTCCTACCTCACGGAAAATATCCATTACCACTTGGACGCGGCTTGCCTGGAAGGCTTGCAGCTCTTCTATCGCTATGCGGCTGAGATCGGAGCCATGCGTGCCGCCCCAGAGATAAAATTTTTCGGCACGTCGAAAGTCTGTATAGCGCATTCGAGAACTTAGCCTGTACACTCCTACAACTCAATGCTCTTCCACCTTCATCCTTGGCTGGCAATGTCTGTGTGGCACCATCTGCGCCGCATGGGCGGACCAGGATTGCTGTTGTTAGGAATCGCCGACAATTCCGTGGTCCCGCTCACCGGCAGCATGGATGTTCTCACCATATGGCTGGCGGCACGGCATTTCCATCCCTGGCCTTACTACGCCGCCATGGCCACTCTGGGTTCGCTGATCGGCGGCTACATTACTTATGCCTTGGCCCGCAAGGGGGGCAAGGAGACAATGGAGCGCAAGCTCTCCAAGCGCCGCGCCGCAAAAGTTGCGGCAACATTCGAGCGCTGGGGATTCGCGGCGGTCGCGATTCCAGCTTTGTTGCCGCCGCCGTTTCCCTTCGTCCCATTCCTCGTGGCCGCAGGGGCCATGCAGTATTCGAAAGCCAAATTCATTGGCGCACTCGCGTTAGGTCGTGCCGTTCGATATTCAATCGCGGCCTTCCTGGGTTTTCACTACGGCGTCCACATCCTGCGTTTCTTCTCGCGCTACTACAAACCCGCGATGGCGATTCTCATTGGCTCGGCAGTCATTGGTGCAGCGATGACTCTCGTCCAGTACTTGCGTATGAGGAAAAAGTAGGCTCATTTCGAATTTGGAGTGGCGCACCGTCCTCCTTTAGAATCAAAGTGCCAACATGTCCCTGACCAAGCAGCAAGCTCTGGAGATGTTCGAATCCGATGACCTGATCGGTATCGGCATGGAAGCCGACGCTGTCAGGCGACAGCTGCATCCCGAAGGCACCGTCACCTACATCATCGACCGCAACATTAATTACACGAACTTCTGTACCGAGTACTGCACGTTCTGCGCCTTCTACCGCCCGTTGAAAGGACCGGCCGCAAAAGAAGGTTACATTCTCGAGTTCGACACTATCTACGAGAAGATTCGCGAGACCGTCGAGCTTGGCGGTACCGGCGTATTGATGCAAGGCGGCCTGCATCCCGACCTCAAGATCGACTGGCACGGAAAGATGCTGCGCGGAATCAAAGAACGCTTTCCGCAGGTTCATCTCCATTGTTATTCGGCTTCGGAGATTATTGCGATCGCTGAATACAGCAGCCTCAGCATTCGCGATACGATTCTCCGCCTGCGTGATGCAGGCCTCGATTCAATCCCCGGTGGCGGCGCTGAAATTCTCGACGATGAAGTCCGCTACAAAATTGCGCGCCTGAAATGCCTCACCGGCGATTGGATCAATGTTCACCGCACGGCCCACCAGATTGGCATGCGGACCACGGCGACCATGATGTTCGGCGTGGGCGAGGATTACAAACACCGCATCAATCATCTGCAGGAACTCTACAATCTGCAGGAGGAAACCGGCGGCTTCACCGCCTTTATCCCGTGGAGCTTTCAGCCGCAAAACACCGCCCTTGGCGGCCGTCACTGGGACGAAGCCACCGCCGTCGAATACCTCAAAGTGCTGGCTATTTCGCGGCTGTATCTCTCAAACTTCCTGAACGTGCAATCCAGCTGGGTCACCCAAGGCCTCAAAGTCTGCCAAATGGGCCTGCGCTTCGGCGGCAACGACGTTGGCTCCGTGATGCTGGAAGAAAACGTAGTGCGCGCCGCCGGCGTTACCAACTGCACGACGGAAGAGGAACTGCGCCGCATCATCCGCGATGCGGGCTTCCGGCCCGCCCGGAGGGACACGCTCTACCGGCAGTACTTCCTGAACTAGAGCCTGGCTTACCAGCCCGTGCCGGGTGCCCCACTTCTCGCTTCCTTTGCGAGAAGTGGGATTGCAGCGGAAAAATGAGGACTCGCTCTCGCC
>JBAVUV010000482.1:0-2292 GCA_049696955.1 Candidatus Sulfotelmatobacter sp.
TCTTCAAATCTCAGATCCCTCGCGGCGAAATGGGACGCCCCGAAGAGATCGCCACCGTCGCGCTCTTCCTCGCCTCAAGCGATTCAAGTTTCGTCAACGGCATCGAACTCTTCGTCGACGGCGGCACGGCCCAGATCTAAGTCATCGTCACAAGTACGCAGATGCTTTCGGCCGGTGGGACCGCACTTCGGCCTTTAGAAGAAGTCGTTGATTCCCGAATTCGCAAGGTTTTTCGAGGGCCACCCGCGTCTTGTAAGGTATTGTAATTCCAATTCTCTGTGGGCTCATAACCTAATGCTCCCACGGATTCCCTGGAGTTTCCTGGGCCATCGTTAATGTTGGGTCGCGCTGTAGTCTTGGACGAAGCGAAATTACTGCCGCCTCCACGATCAACGGCTTCACCTTTGGACAGCGTCGGGTTCCGGCGGCTGTGCCCCTTGCGGTTAGGCCTAGGTCCTCGCTCCCATTTCTCCCTCTCCGAGTCGATTTGCAAGCATTTTTTTAAACATTTTCGCCACCATTCCGCGGACCACTGATGCTGGGACAACCGCATTCATGATCCGGTTGAGGCGACCGGGAATAATCATCGAGCGGTTATTCTGTAGAGCTTTGAGTCCTTCCGAAACGCATTGCTCGACTGTCATCGGCCTCATCGGCATCGAGTCCGGAGTGAGCCCGAACTTCACGATCACGGCCGTGTCGGTGGGTCCAGGCGGCAATACAGTCACATGCACACCCAGTGGCTTGAGCTCAACGTGAAGTCCCAAACTGAAACTCTGTACATATGCCTTGGCGCCGCCGTCGTTCGCCATATAGGGAACACCTTTATCCGCGCCCATGGCTCCCACAAATAACAATCCGCCCCGGCCACGTTCCACGAGCCTTCGGCCGAAATGATGTGCGATATCGAGATGGGCTAGAGTATTGAGCCGCAGGAGATTCTCCAACTCTACACGATCAATCTTGAGGAACTCACCCGGATTTCCAGTCCCCGCATTGGACACCACAAGACCGATGTCGAGGTCGTTAGTGGCTTTCGCAAGCATGTCTAGAAAACCCTCTTGCGACAGATCCGCCACCACCGTGCGGTACTGCACATCAAAGTCTTTGGCGATGCCCTGACCCACCTCGTCGAGCAACGTTTCCCGCCGCGCTACCAGCGCTACATTGAGCCCCGAAGCCGCAAGCTGCCGGACGAATTCTTTGCCTATTCCCGAGGAGGCGCCGGTAACTAGCGCCCACGGACCAAATCGTTCCTTGTCAATTTGAGTTTTCATGAGCGTCTTCCCTCCTGAGAGGATCCAATGACTTCCTGGAATCACACGAGCCCTACGGGTCGCATCGACATGCAGTAAACAGGCGCTGCCACAGAGCAAGTTGCGCCCGGTTGCAAACCCGGACGCTACTTGCGGTTGCCTATTGTCGTTTCGGCTATGTTGCGATAGCTCAGATTACTGGGGTTAGATTGCGAAGTTAACTATTCGAATCGCAGCTGGAGCATACTTTGTTGCGCTAGCATCTATGCTCCCGAAGCATGGCAGTGCGGAAATGCAGCCATGACACCTGCATTATTTGGGAAGGTCGGCGAGACCGGAAGCCTGACGGCGGAATCCCGATAAACGGGCACGGCGACGGAAATTTCCTGGTTGCGGCATCACGACATTACGGTTGCGACGCCTTCAGGAAACCAATCGTTCGATTAGAGACTGCGAAGGGCCGTCATAAGGTTCTCGATCTTGCGAGTCGACGAGGCTTTGCCGGATTTGAGGTTGCGCTCAATACACAGTCCGGAGAAGAAGGACAGCACGATCTCCGCAATCGCGGAAGGTGGCATCCTGGGATTTTCCGCCTCGATGTTCATGGCGAGAAGGCGCTGCAATAGCGCTCGATTCTCCGCCACGACCCCGTAAGCCTCATCCGGAAGGATAGCGAACTCACGCATAGAGTTGACGGAAAAACATCCCTGCTGTTCCCCCTTGTTAAGGGGACCGTTCTTGAGAAAAGTCTCGACGTTGTTCCAGCCAAGAGGCTCCTTGGTGAGAAGCCCTCTCTTCTCCTGACCCTTAAGATAGTGCCGAAGGCAGGCTACAAAAAGATCTTCCTTGTCTCGGAACTCCGTATACAGACCCGACTTGTTCACCCCTGTGGCTCGTTCCAGGTCCTGAAGACTCGTGTCCGAAAACCCGTGGGTCCAGAAGACAGGCATCGCCTTCTCCAATACTTCCTCGCGGCTAAAGCTCTTGGGGCGCCCCATGTACGTATTATCCAATACAAAACCACATAGTTCAAAAT
>JBAVUV010000483.1:0-1621 GCA_049696955.1 Candidatus Sulfotelmatobacter sp.
ACCTCCACCGGCGCCGACCGTGTGAATGTCGAGCATGGGGACGCCGATGGGGAGTCCGGCGACTTCGGCGTGGCTGGCGGTGGTGATGGTGCCTTCGACCAGGGAGACGTCGGTGGAAGTGCCTCCCATGTCGAAAGCGATTATGTGTTCAAAGCCGCTGGAGCGGGCGCTGGCGGCTGCGCCGACTACACCTCCGGCGGGGCCGGAGAGGACGGTGCGGACGGGTTCGCTCGCGGCGGAGGCGAGTGCGGTGATGCCGCCGCTGGATTGCATTACAAAGATTCTCGGTGCGCGTTGATGTCCCTCGGGGGCTAAAGCCCCGACCATCTTGGATCGTTTTTCCGCAGCGCTTAAACGCTCCTCCACCCTCGATAGGCGCTGCTCCAGATTCTCGAAGTAACGCTGCATTACTGGTTGCAGGTAGGCGTTGATGACTACGGTTGACGTGCGCTCGTATTCGCGGAATTCGGGGAGGATTTGATGGGAGATGGAGAGTGGGACGTCTAGCGGCTCGAGCGCTTCCGCGACTGCTTGCTCGTTTCCTGGATTTGCGAAAGAGAAGAGTAGTGAGATGGCGATCGACTGGGGCCCTTTTGCTTTCAGGTGGGACGCTAGGGATTCCAGGTCCGCTGTCGAAGGCTCGGTCAGGATTTTGCCGTCGCTGGCGGTGCGTTCTTCGATGCCGAAGCGGAGATCGGCTGGGACTAGCGGCTCGATGCGATCGAAGAAGAAGTCGTAGAGCTTGGGGCGAGCTTGACGTCCAATCTCGATGGCGTCTTCGAAACCTTCGGTTGTGACCAGAGCGGTACGGGCGCCTTTGCGTTCGAGCAGGGTATTGGTGCCGACCGTCGTGCCGTGCAGAATTACTAGCTCACCTTGGTGATTGATTTTGCGGAGAGCTTCTACGATGGCTTGAGAAGGATCGGCCGGAGTGGAGAAAATCTTCAGCATGCGCAGGCGGCCGCGGTCGATCCAGACGCAGTCGGTGAAGGTGCCGCCGGTGTCGATGGCTACTCGGAAGGGTTGGGGGCGGCGGGGCATGGTTGTGATTCGGAGAATTAGGGTAACATTTGCGGCTATGAGATATGCATTTCTGGTCGAGACGTATGCCACCGAGCGGGTGAAGGTGGTTAGTGTGTGGAGCGAGTTTCGGGACGAGGACCTTGCGGCGCGGCCGCGTGGGGATGATCCGCGGGGGCGCAGCGTGCATGAGCAGATGGTGCATCAGTGCGTGAGCGAAGACCTGTGGTTCCGCAACATGCTTGGAATTGATGTGGGCGCGCCTCCGCTGCCGAAGCAGGAGACGCGGTTGGAGTTCATGAAGCAGTTTGCCGAGGACAGCTGGAAGCGGCTGTCGGCGCTGCAGGAAAAAGATGAAGTGTGGTGGGAAGAGAATGTGAAGTTTTTCGATGTGTCGCGATCGCGGGCATGGGTGATGACGCGGCGGATGACGCATACCTCACATCATCGGGGACAGTTGATGGCGATGCTGCGGATGCTAGGGCGGGATTTGCATAGCAACTATGGGCCAACCGCGGATACGGGTGGCTTGATGCAGAATCATGCGCCGACCATCTATGCGTATCGGAGTTTGGAAGCGCTTTTTGCGGGAGAACGTGCG
>JBAVUV010000484.1:0-2504 GCA_049696955.1 Candidatus Sulfotelmatobacter sp.
GGGCAAGTCAACTACAGTCTTATCGTCTTTGTTGCCATCATCGGGTTGGATAATCTTTAACCGCGACGTCAGGTTGCCCTGTCCAACCACCTCAATACTGTTGATGTCTTCAGACCCGTATTCCTTAGCCTCCCACTTGTCGTATCCGGTATCCCGGTTGCCGGCGACTTTGGCCTCGCGCACGAACGTCGAGTTCGGCTGAAATGCGTTTTGATAAAGATGAAATGGAAAATGATCGAGCGCCTGTCCCGTGAGATTGTGGTAAGTAAGCACCTCGCTCGCGTTCACAGTGTGGCTCGCAGCATCGTATTTCGCGTCGATCTCGTAGTGGACCACGCGCTGCGACATGGGCTTGTCCGAATTGATGGCCAGCGTGGTGTCAGGAATTGCGAGCGCGCTGTTCGAAGCAGTATTTTCGACCGACGCCGATACTGCAGTTCCTGTTTTCTGCAGTGCCGCGGCATGCGCCGCGCGTTCCTTCACGAGCAAAGACAGCACGATCACGGATACAACCGGAAACAACACGATCACCCACCGGATCTTCATGAACAAACCCCTGTTTTAGCTACGGGATGGAATCATACCGCAGGCGGTCGGACAGCGTCACCCAGCGGAAATTTACGCACGAGCCCGTCACCAGGTCACGAAACCAGTTGTGAAGGTTAGACTTTCGATCCCGTACCCGGTCTGTTAACATTGCGGCCAATGCTCGGACAGACAATCTCCCATTACCGCATCGTGTCAAAGCTCGGTGGCGGCGGAATGGGCGTGGTCTACGAAGCTCAGGATGAGCGCCTCGGCCGCCGTGTAGCGCTCAAGTTTCTTCCTGAAGATCTTGCCCAGAACCCTCAGGCCCGCGAAAGGTTTCAGCGCGAAGCGCGCGCCGCATCCGCGTTGAACCATCCCAACATCTGCACGATTTATGACATTGGCGAGTACGAGAACCGGCTCTACATCGTCATGGAGTGCCTGGAAGGCACCACGCTGAAGTATCGGATCGAGGGGAAACCAATACCGGTTGAGCAAGTCGTAGACTTTGCCGCGCAAGTGGCCGACGCACTCGACGTGGCGCACTCCGCAGGCATTGTCCATCGCGATTTAAAACCGGCAAATTTATTTCTGACCAAACGCGGACAAGCCAAAATTCTCGATTTCGGATTGGCCAAAGTTTCCAGCGGACCGATGCCTCAATTCGAGCCCGCCGGCGGATCATTGCCAACGATGGCTATCGACGCCAATCTCACCAGCCCCGGCAGCACCGTGGGAACCGTGGCCTACATGTCTCCGGAACAAGCCCGCGGAGAAGACCTGGACGCGCGCACAGATTTGTTTTCTTTCGGCGCCGTGATGTACGAAATGGCGACGGGACGCCAGCCCTTCACCGGAAACACATCCGCAATAATTTTCGACGCGATATTGAACAAACCCCCGACTGCGCCAGTACGTTTCAATCCCGATCTTCCCGCGCAGCTCGAGTCGGTGATCAACAAATGCCTCGAGAAAGATCGCACCCTCCGCTATCAGACCGCTGCCGATCTGCGCGCCGACTTGCACCGCCTGAAGCGCGATACGCAGTCCTCAAAAATCGCCGCAGTTTCGGGTTCGGTGCAGGCAGCGTTGCCGCAACAAGCCAAGCCGCGAAAATTACCGATGATTGCCGCCGTGATCTTTGCTTGTGCCATCATCGCGGTCCTGGCTGGCGGCTATTTTGCCGGGTGGTTCGCCAAGCAACAGCCTTACACTCAGGCCGAATTAAAACCACAGCAGCTTACCGCCAACTCTTCGGAGGATCCGGTCGCAGTCACCTCCGTTTCGCCGGATGGAAAATATCTTCTCTACGCCGATCTCGAAGGATTGCATCTCCGACTGCTCGGCACGGGCGAAACACAATCGCTTCCCATCCCCGACGCGTTCTGCTTCCGTTGAGCTCGCATCGAATGGTCCCAGGATGGGACCAAATTGCTGGTCAGCGGCCCCGTTGCCCAGGAGAAGCAAGGCATCTGGGTGATCTCCGTAATTGGCGCGACTCTGAAAAAATTGCGGGATGACGCTCATGACGCGTCGCTCTCTCACGATGGAACGAAAATTGTATTTCGCGACGCCGTGAATCACGGCGTCTGGGTGATGGATGCCGACGGCGGCAACGCCAAAGAGTGGATGAAGCACGAAGCCGGTATGCACATTTTCTTTCCCACCTGGCTCGCCAACGACAAGCGGATCGCCTATGCGAGACTTTGGAACGCGAACGGCGAAGCGAAAGTGGTGCTGGAAAGCCGCAATGCGCAAGGCACTGATCCCGTCATTGTGCTTTCAAATCCGCGGCTCAGCGATCAAAGTTGGGGCCAGAATGGTCGTCTCATTTATTCTCTGCGGGAGCCGCCACCTAACCAGTACGATTCCAATCTTTGGGAGCTGCGCTTCGATCCCGAGACCGGCAAGCCGAAGGGAAATCCACGGCGCCTTACCGATTGGACCGGCTTCTTCTTCAACAACCCAGAGTTAAC
>JBAVUV010000485.1:0-2962 GCA_049696955.1 Candidatus Sulfotelmatobacter sp.
CCAATGCTGTAGGTGAATACTCCGGGGGCCAAACCGGTATGCTAGCAGCCGCAGTCGCGGGCGAGGGCGCCCGCGCCACACATTCACGACAATTTCGGACTTACCCACAGCCACCGGTAATCTTCCGGCCTTCTGACCAGTCCTCTTCGCACCGGATTCTGCCGGATATACTCAGCTTTTTGTTTCAAACTCTCATCGGACCGAAGCACATGGTCGAACGATTCCTCTTCCCACACTGGTCCGGAGTGATGGAGCTGCTTGTTGATGCGGTGCGCCGTCGCGCTTTTCATGCATTGCAGAATGTCCACAAGCGGATGCGGCCAACCGTTTGTATCGCGCAAAGGCTGCAATAGCAGGTGCACGTGATCGGGCATGATCACAACAGCATGCAATTCAATGCGTGGTGTGGCGCGGGCGCCCTCGCCCGCGACCGGCCGTAGACCACCCTCACGCAAGCAGTGTTCAAAAACGAGATCGCGTGCGGAAGAAGGTAGGATGAAAGGGCCGCCTGCGCAAAATGTCACGAAGAGATCTGCGTCGGCCTTCTGCAAATGCGGAAGGCGCCGGCGGTAGCGATACTTCGCGAGTACCTGTGATGTGTCTGGCATCAAGACTTGAGCATGGCGGAATCGTCCGGGTGAAGTCTGTGACGGATGAACATTAAGGATCGGTGTGGGGTTGGCGTTCGCGGGCGGGGGCGCCCGCGCCACACGACTCAGCTGTGTTCAAGTTCTGCCGCGGAGCAGGGCTGCTATTACTCGCGGATTGCGGCGGCCATGCAGCACGGCGATGATGACGAGCGGTTGTTCATCTGGAGCGTAAGCAATCACATAATCTCTCAGGGACTGAAAGCGCAGCGGCCGAGCGGTGAGGTCTGGGCGGTGATGGCCTGTGTAAGGAAATGCGGCAAGGGCTTGGATTGCTTCGTAAATTTCTTCGAGAATGCGATCGGCGGCGAGGTTATCGGAAGCTATGTGCTCCCAGATTTCCCCGAGATCAATGTACGCCTCAGGGTGAAGAACAAATCCGCTCATGGGCGAGCGCGACGTACATCACTCTGGCTCTTGCGTCGAAGGTTGGCAAAGGCTTCTTCCCCATCGACCGCCTTCACGCCGCCGCTCTTAAGATCGTCGTAGCGGCCATCCAGCATCTCGCGAACCTGGGACAATTCTTGGAGATACGCGGCCATCGCGTCTTCGATCAGGTCGTTGGGTGCGCGTCCAGTCTTGGTGGCGAGCTCTTGCAGGCGGGACTCGGTTTCGGGTCGAAGGTGCACTTCCATAGTTGCTAGTCTAGAGAAGGCTGATTGTGAGTGTCAAAGGCCATTCTGGTTCGCCGCTGATGATGCGCAGATAGATCTTGTCATTCCGACGCGCAGGCGGAAGCGAGACAGGAGGAAGGCCTCTTTCATTTCTGTTGCAGGAACAAATCGCCAAGTCGGCGCTATGATAATTGCTGGTCATCATAGTGCGCCATAACCTACCTCCGACTCCCGCCTTTCGCGACTCACCTTCGCTTGACGCGGCACAGGAGATTGCGCTTCGGGTAATCGCTGAATTCCCGGGCTGGCGATTCTATCAACTCGGTACGGCAGTCTTGATCGGAGGACGTCTAGCCGTAACAGCCAAGCATGTTCTGGACGACCCGATTCGGCGGTTCGGAGCGATCCGCACGGGAAAAGGACTTGAAGTCACCGGATACTCGATTCGCTTGCTTCAGGTGCTCCTAGGTCCCGTTTACAGGATTTGGAACGTTTCGCGCGCGTGGATCACGTCGAGTGATATCGCAATATTGCATATTGAACTTGACCGCACTTCGGAAGCCGAACCGGACGTAGAGTGGAGAGCTCCTCTTGTGCGGCTCGTACCCCCGCTAACGGGGCAGAAGGTCCTAGCGTTCGGCTATCAAGAGTCGAAAATCGAAGTGTCCGAAACGCCGGACGGAGTTCACCACATCGAACTCAACGATGTTCCGACGACGTCCATAGGGGAAGTGGGCCAGATTTTTCCCGAGCGCCGTGATTCCTCCATGCTAACGTTCCCCTGCTTTGAGGTCCACGCACGATTCGCCCATGGAATGAGCGGAGGGATGGTGATAGACGAAGACGGCGCTCTTTGCGGGTTGGTCTGCGCTGGCTGTGAGTTTCACGATGCGAACGCAATGCCTCTCAGCTACGCGACAACCCTATGGCCGATTTTGACGACGGTAATTTCTGTCGATCGGGGGGATCCCTACCCTCGTGGAGTCGAGTACCCAATGATTGATTTGGCGCTCGATCAACTTATAAATGTGCTTGGCCTTGAGCAACTAGATCCAACCCTTTTCCCAGGTCGGACCCTTCCTAGCCGGAATTCGGATAGCCGCAAAATTCAGACGTGAACTTAGAGTTCCATCGGTCAGGCCGAGGACGGGTGGCCCAGCCTCACAGTCCACACGAGGTGCCCTATCCTAGCCGCGTTCTGGACGGTAGAAATCGCACCAACCTAAGGCGGCTAGGGTGGGGGCTTTGGCTTACTAACATCCAAAGTTTCCGCCGGATAGGAAGTCAAAATCCCCACCCTTGCCGCTTGAGTGCTCGGGGGAATTTCGCCTGCCGAGGACGCGGCAAGGATGGAGCACCCGCAGTTGATCCGCTTTAGGCGAACAGCAGGTTCTTCTGTCTCGCTTCGCTCGCGCGTCGGAATGACAGAGGCTGTGGGGCGGCGATGGCTACTTTTTAGTGTCTACTTTCGTGGACAGTGATGTCCGGCTTATTTTGTTGACTTGGTTTGAATCGGGCGTAATCATTTAGCTATAGCCGATGTGGCTGAATTAGCTCCTTCTACCGGTGGTCGGAGGGGGCTTTGTGCTTTTGGGGCGGTCTCACGGAGGGACGGGGCGGTTGAGAGGGAGGTCCTTCGGCGACGATAAAGCCGTCGCCTCAGGATGACAATTTGATATGTGAGGGTCATCGAAATGGGTG
>JBAVUV010000486.1:0-3366 GCA_049696955.1 Candidatus Sulfotelmatobacter sp.
CGGCAAGTATTTCCCGAGCCGAGCAAAGGGCCGGAAGTCCGCTGCGGTAGGCTCAACCTTTTCAGACATGCCGGCGACTGTAACGCTCGGGCCAGGACCTTTTCGCCAACGATGTCATAGTCTTGACGGCCACCGCGTCAATGAGGCGCCTACCAGCGAGCACGGGAATGCCGGCAAGGGCTTGCATCCCTAGCTGCGCATCTTTTGGGGTCCGCAGAATCGTGCCGCTGCATGGCACCGCCCCTAGGAGCGGCCGGTACCTTGCCTGCTACGCAGCGCTCTCGAGCTCATCGAGCGGATCACGAACCGGAAGTTCACGGCTCGGGCTTGCATCCAGCCAGCCCATCACCCCAAGCTGACGCACGGTCAGGGCGACGTGATCGGGATCCACCGGAGGACGACGCTTCGCCTTCCACGCCATTATCGCCTCGAAGACCTCGCGCTCCGTTGGCCTCGCCTCTTTCTCGGCAGCAATCCTCTTCGCGACGAACAACGCCGTTGCCCCAATCTCAAGATCCGGGGTCGTGGAAAACCGCAGTAGCAAGTCAGCTACCTTCTCCACTATCGGCACCCATTCCCGAAGTTGTTCCTTAAAGTGCTCGCGCGCATCGCGATAGGTGGGTCCTGGTTGAACTTCAAAAAACTTACCTTGTCGTTCAGTTTCGACTACCAACCCATTGTTGATCAGCCGACCAAGCACGGACTTCAGTTGCGGTGAATAGGGCCCGTAGCTTCCACGCTCGTACACAAGTCCGGTGGGAATACCAGCCTCAGAGAGGAAATAGGCGATCTTTTGGAATGCGGTGCGCCCGACGGGGCGACGAAACTGCTCGCGACCGATGCGTGACAGCACCGCAACAATCGCCACCGCCCAGGCATCTACGCGCAGCGGCTCGCGATCTCGCGACGTCGCGGAGTGCGTCGAACCTACGCCCTGGAGGAAGCTCAGGGTTAATTGCTCCTTCGGAGTCTTGTCGGGTGCGTATAGCTCAACCGGGATTTCGAGTTTCGACAAGTAACGGAAGAGCGTGGGACCGACCACCGTCCAGTCGAGTTGTCCGTTTCCGCAACCAAGCGGGGGCACGGCGAGCGATGTGATCCCCCACTGCTTGTAGTGAGCGGCGAGGAACTCGAGCCCCTGCGCGATATCGCTGATGCGGGACAAGCCGCGCCAATGATCTTTGGTCGGAAAGTTGAGAATCCAGGGCAGTCGGTTCCCTTTGTACAGGTACGGTTCGCCCAGGCGCACTTGCTTGCGACGGCATCGCGCCTCGTAATCCTCAAACATTTCCGGGAAGCGCTGTTTGAACCCAAGCGCAATGCCCTTCCCCATCACGCCCACACAATTCACGGTGTTTACCAGCGTTTGTGCGCGGGAGATGAAGAGGTCCCCAATCTTGACGGTTACGTTGGCCATATCAGGCTCGTGGAACTTCCGCTATTGGAAGAAGAGATCGGCATTGATTTGCACCGGCTTCGCTTGTTGGGCGGCGCTTGCCCGCTGACGACCGACTTCGCCCGAAACGCACACCGCAAGAATCCGGCCCGGCTGAACGGAGTCCGGCACTAGCACTTCCGCGCACTTGGCCGCCTTGTGCCGCCATTCCGCGATCTGATCGCCCGGGTGAGTCCAATTGCGTGCGAACGTGAGAGCGCGGTCAACATGGGCGAGCCCCGCGGGGGCCGCTGCGTAGCGCACGTAATTGCTTGCGGCGTTCTGATCGGTGATGACCGTTCCTGGAATGTCCAATACGGTGGATGAAATCGAGAGCACGCACAGATTCTCGTGCTGCCCGCGCCGCACAAACATCATCGGGTTGCGCGCGCAGATGTAAAGGTTTGCGTAGTCATGGAGGGGCCTGCCTCCCGGCACGACCTTCTGCGAGCGCCTGTCCTGAACCGCCTGCATAGCCACGGACACGTGCTGGCGAGCCGCCATTTGATTGTGGGACAGAATGCCATGCTCCAAGATCGACGCCAGATTGTCGATGTGCGTGATGAACTGAAGCTCGGCAAGTTCGGTACGGAGCATGCAATCTGACGTTCTTCTGCCAGTGCGTACATGGCTAAACTGGACGTTGGGGCAAGGACCTCGGTCCGCCGAGACAAGTATATGATTTCACTTCCGTTTCTGCACCAGCGTAAGGCGTCTCAGGCGCGTTGTCGACGCCCGCGCAACCGTGTTACGCGGATTCTAAATTCCACCAGTGCATCAGAGACCAGAAAGTGCTCTGCGATCTGCTCTACGGCCTGCCCTGAACCCAGCCTAGCCCTGAGCGACTGATACGGTACGAGGGCCGCAGCGCCGCTCCCGTAGGCTTCCGACTCCTTGCCGCCGTCAAAGTCGCGACTTCCCCCGCCATCGGAAAACAGTCGTAACCGGTCGGGAGGATGCCCCAGCCACAGATGGAAGAACTCCTCCATCAGGGTGGCCCGCGTGCGGGTCTGCGGGTGATCGGCGTTGTAGAAAACGAGTGTGATCCCGTTCGGGTAGGCCACGCACATCCCTGACCAATGACCGGATCGCGCGCCGGTAAAGTGCGCTTTGAACTGCTCGTCCAAATCGAGCTCCCGGTTCGAACAGACGAAGACTTCAGGGAGGAGCTCGAATGCCGTAACAACGTCCAGTCGCTCTGTCAGAGGAATCGAGAGCGCGTGTCGCAGATCCAGGGCATTGTGTTCGTGCTCCCAGCGCTTGGGATTTGGAGGTAAGAGATGCAGACCTTTACGCGCCCTTCTTAGATCGAATCGCTTTCGCACGCTGATATCCCGCCTTCACCATCGCGACCAGTGCTTCCACATCCGGGGAAGCCAATCCCGGGAGTGCCCGCAAGGAGACTTCTACGTCGGCGATCGTCGTGGGGCGGTGTCGTGTCTCGGGCGAAACGTCCCCGACCGTCATCCCCACCCAGGCGGCTGCTTTGATCACGTTCCTGAGGTCGGGGACATTCTCGCTCTTGGTACCTTGAAGAAGGCGGCTGAGCGTTGCCGCACCGAAGCCGATTTCTGCCGCCGCAGCCCTTACGGACAGGTCGTCCGAGTTCATCTTGTTTTGCAGATGCGTGGCGAGCAAATCGAGGTCGATGCTCAGATCGGGCATTGATGGACTCCAGGGGCGGTGAGGGGAATGGAGAGTTCACAGAAATCCGGATGCCGCAGGCTTGACCGGCGGCCGTGCCGTGCTCCATAATTGGCGCACTGACTCAAATGTGGCGCATCTCCCTTGAGGCATTGTTTCACAGATGGAGAAGTGCTTCAACCGGGGATCGAGACCCAGGGCGGTCAGGAGCGCAGCAAGGACGGAGGCAATCGGCCATGACGAATAGCGAAACGGATACCCAGATCGGCGGACACTCGGCGTCGAAC
>JBAVUV010000487.1:0-1908 GCA_049696955.1 Candidatus Sulfotelmatobacter sp.
CCCATGTCCTCCATGGACCTTACACGCAAGCTCTATGTCGTCGAATTCAACGACACTCCGGCGGAGGAAATCGGCGCAACCGCGAACCTCTCGCGCGCATTCAACATCGCCACCGTCGCGCTCGCCGCCGACTTAGTGGGCGGGATGCAGTGGGCCCTCGAAGTTACCGTCGAATACGCCAAGACTCGAAAGCAGTTCGGCAAGCCCATCGGAATGTTCCAGGCAGTGCAGCACCAATGCGCGGATATGTATTTGGAAACCGAGAGTTCGCGTTCTGCGGTGTATTATGCCGGATGGGCTTTGGAAGAAAACTCGCCCGATTCCGCGATGGCCGTCTCCATCGCGAAAATGTACGCCAGCGATGCAGGACGCACGGTCGGCAACCGCAGCATCCAGATTCAAGGCGGCATGGGATTCACTTGGGAGAACGATGTTCACTTGTATTATCGCCGGGCCAAGGCCAACGAGACGGCATTCGGCGACGCGACTTTTCATCGCGAGCGCATCGCCTCCATGCTGATCGACTCCGCCGGCGTCACTGTGAGAAGCGCTTAATCCAGCCAACGAGAGAGCCTCTTTCATGTCCGATCTTGTGCAATTAACAAAAGACAACGACGTAGCCATCATCACCATTAATAACCCGCCCGTGAACGCCTTGAGTCCTGGCGTCCCCGAGGGAATCGCGCAGGCCATCGAGGAAATCAACGCAGACGCCGCCGTGAAAGCTTGTGCCCTCATCGGTGCGGGACGCACCTTCGTCTCCGGCGCGGACATCAAGGAATTCGCCAAAATGAGGTCGAATGTAGCGCCGGGCGCGATGAGTTTTCCCGATCTCCTCACGCGGATTGAAAATTCCCGAAAGCCTGTCGTGATGGCGATCCACGGAAACGCGCTGGGCGGCGGCCTCGAGCTGGCGATGGCAGGCCATTACCGGGTGGCCGTTGCGACCGCCCAGGTGGGCCAGCCGGAGGTGAAGCTCGGCCTTATCCCCGGAGCACACGGCACACAACGCCTTCCCCGACTCGCCGGAGTTGCGAAAGCCGTTGCGATGTGCGCGGGAGGGAATCTGATTTCGGCATCGGAAGCGGTGAAGTTCGGAATCGTGGATCGCTTGATCGAAGGGGACCTGCTCCCAGGAGCGGTTTCGTTCGCCCGCGAAATCGCTGACAGGCCAGCACCGAAGACGCGCGATCGAAATGAGAAACTTGGCACGCCTGAGGAAAATGCCGCCATCTTTGCGGCAGCCCGCGAAACCGCCAGGAAAAAACAGCGCAGCCTGATGGCGCCGCTCGCCGCCATTGATGCCGTCGAGGCAGCAACGACGCTGCCCTTCGACGAAGGCTGTGCGCTCGAACGGAAGCTCTTCGTGGAGTGCCTTCAGTCGGACCAATCTAAAGCACTCATCCACGTTTTCTTCAGCGAGCGCGAGGCGGCCAAGATTCCGGATGTTCCGAAGGAAACGCCGGCGATTCCCGTGAACCGGGCAGCGGTTGTCGGCGCGGGCACGATGGGCGGCGGCATCGCCATGGTCTTTGCGAACGCGGGAATTCCGGTGCTCCTGAAGGAAACCGATCCGGCCGCCTTGGATCGCGGGCTCGCCAACATCCAGAAAAACTACGCGAATTCGGTGGCGCGAGGGCGCATAACCCAGCAATTCGCCGACGAACGCCTGAAGCTCATCCAACCGACCCTAACCTACGATGGCTTCGCAGACGCGGATATGGTGATCGAAGCCGTGTTCGAAGGAATGGCCCTCAAGAAGGAGGTCTTTCAGGAGCTGGATCGCGTCTGCAAGCCAGGCACCATTCTGGCCAGCAACACCTCCACGCTGAACATCGACGAAATCGCATCGGCCACTTCCCGGCCCGAGTTCGTCATCGGCACGCACTTCTTCAGCCCCGCAAACGT
>JBAVUV010000488.1:0-4113 GCA_049696955.1 Candidatus Sulfotelmatobacter sp.
ATCATGGGCAACAAGCGCCTCTGGGCCGCCATGCAGGAGCGCGACGCGATCTACGAAAAAGCCGACATGACCGACGAAGACGGCATGAAGCTCGGCGAACTCGAAGGCATCGTCGGCGAAGAAGACGGCTACACCGCGGAGAGTGATGCCGCCATTCTGCTCGACGGCCTCGATATTCCGGAAGAACTCCACAGCAGAAAAATGTCCGAGCTGCAAGGCGGACAAAAAGTCCGCGTCCTCCTTGCGCAAGCATTGTTCGGCCATCCGCAAGCGTTGCTCCTCGACGAGCCCACGAACAACCTCGACCTGGATTCGATCCACTGGCTGCAGGGATTTCTAAATACCTACGATGGCGTCGTCATCGCGATCTCGCACGATCGGCACTTCCTCAACAGCATCTGCACCCACATCGCCGACATCGATTACGAAACCATCATCACCTACACGGGATCGTACGACGAAATGGTCCTCGCGAAGACGCAAGTCCGCTCGCAGATCGAATCGCAGAACGCGCAGCGCGAAAAAAAGATTTCCCAATTAAACGAATTCATCGCCCGTTTCGCCGCGGGAACGCGCTCCAGTCAAGTCCAGTCGCGCCGCAAAGAAGTGGAACGCCTGCAAGTAACGGAACTGGCTAAGTCGAACATCGCACGCCCCTACATTAAGTTCGAGCAAAAGCGTCCGAGCGGCAAGCACATTCTCGAGGTCGAACACCTCAGCAAATCCTACGGCGACAAACAAGTCATCCGCGATTTCACCGCCAGTATCACTCGCGGCGAACGCATCGCGCTGATGGGCCGCAACGGAGCAGGGAAGACCACGCTGGTAAATTCCATCCTCGCAAATTCACCCACCACGCCCGAAGCCGAACTGCGTAAAACCAGCGGCTACGACGGCCCCTTCGTCGACAACGGCAAAGTCATCTGGGGCCACGAAGCCTCCATCGGATATTTCGCCCAGGACCATCGCAGCCTCATCGAAGGTGGCATGACCGTTCTCGAGTGGCTCCATCAATGGAATCCCGCAGCCGTCGCCGAAGAAATCCGCGGCCTGCTCGGTCAAATGCTTTTCCAGCGCGACGAAGCCACCAAATCCACCGACGTCCTCTCCGGCGGCGAAGCCGCGCGCCTTCTCTTCTGCAAACTGATGCTGCAAAAACCAAACGTCCTCGTGCTCGACGAACCCACCAACCACCTCGACCTCGAAGCCATCAATGCACTCAATATTTCCCTGCAGCGCTACCAGGGCACAGTTTTCCTGGTCACCCACGATCACGACCTGATCGACGAAGTCGCCACCCGCATCTGGCACTTCGAATCCGACCACAAAATCACCGACTTCAAAGGCACCTACGAGGAATACCAAGCCGCCGTCGCCGTCTAGAAATGTTGATTGAAAGTTATGCAGAACATGTGGGGACAGCCGCCCCCGGCTGTCCGTCGAGCGAAGCTCGACTGCACCATTTCCGCTGCATGTAAATCATCCAGGTTCTCCACACATTTCCACAACCGTTAACAGTTGCCTTTTCCTCTTCCGCTCGCACATAATGACGGCAATAGATTCTTGCGCCGGCAGCTTAAGTCATGACCGGCGCGAGAGGTTGTGAGAGTCTTGTACAGTCGAGCCGATTTACTAAGAATTCTTCATCTCACTCCGCGCCAGTTGGCGAACTGGGAGCGCGCTGGCCTTATCGCCGCCTCTACCACCTACACCTTCGCCGATCTTCTCAAGATCAAAAAAGTTCGCGACCTCTGCGCCATGAAGGTGCGCCCTGCCGTAATCCGTGAATCTCTCGAAGCCATGCAGAAGCAAGCCTCCGGCATGGGCAATCCTCTGGTCGAAGCGGGCGCATCCTCCACCGGCAAGCATCGCATCGCCTTCCGTCATCTGGGCCGCCTGCTCGAACCCATTGCCGGGCAATTCTTGATGGACTTCTCCACTCACGAAAAAATCGTGACCACCACTCCCGTTCCCGCGTCCGAACCCACTCCGCGCGAGGACGATGCCGCCGTCTGGTTCGCCCGCGGCATCGCGCTCGAAGAAGATCCCGCAACCCAAACCGAAGCCCTGGCCGCCTACCAGAAAGCTCTCGAGTTTCAGCCCAACCACGCCGCCGCTCACATCAATCTCGGCACGCTCTACTACAACCGCCAGGATTTCGCCCTCGCCGAAAAACACTACCGCGCCGCTCTCAAGTCGGATCCTCGCTACGCTCTCGCCTACTTCGATCTCGGCAACGTCCTCGACGAAACCGGACGCGTGCAAGAAGGCATTCAAACTTACAAGATGGCCGTCCAACTGGCTCCCACCTACGCCGACGCCCATTACAACCTCGCGCTCGCCTACGAAAAAATCCGCGAGCCCCGCAAAGCCCTCAAACACTGGCAAGCCTACATCAAGCTAGATACCACCGGCCCTTGGTCCGTCCACGCCCGCAACCAAATCCAGCGCATCCTCCAAGCCGACACCCTAAAGCTAGTCCACACCCGTCGCAGCTAGAAGCGTTCTAGAACATGTAGGGACAGCCGCCCTCGGCTGTCCGTCGAGCAAAGCTCGACCCGCTTTCCCCGCCACCGTTCCCACTTCGACAGAGTCATCCCGAGCACAGCCGCTCTCCAGTCGGAGCAAAGTATCTCCCGCTCCTGAAGCCGTACCCTGTGCTCCTCTGTGTCCCCTGTGTTAAAGATTTCCTTCCCGCACTCACAATGACTTTCCCCCCCGCGTTGCAGTATCCTCATAACCTGCCCCAGTATGTCCTCAAACCCCGCCCCATTAGACGTCGGCCAAACTATCGGTGACTACGAAATCCTGTCCCTGCTCGGCCGCGGCGGCATGGGAAAAGTCTTCAAAGTCCGCAACCTAATCTCCGACCGCATCGAAGCCATGAAAGTCCTGCTCCCCGATGTCGACTCCACTCCCGACCTCGCCGAACGTTTCCTCCGCGAAATCAAATTAGTCGCCACCCTCGATCACCCCAACATCGCCGGACTCCGCACCGCTCTCCGCTCCGGCAACCAGATGCTGATGATCATGGAGTACATCGACGGCCAGCCTCTCGATCATCTCCAGCCCCACCCGCCAGATCCCCGCCGCGCCGTTCACTTAATCATTCAGGTGCTCGCAGCCTTAAGCTACGCCCACCAGCGCGGAGTCATTCACCGCGACGTCAAGCCTTCGAATGTTCTGGTCCGCCCCGACCACACCGTAAAGCTCACCGACTTCGGCATCGCCAGCCGCGCTGGCGACGCTCGCCTCACCGGCCCCGGCATGGCTCTCGGCTCCCTTTATTACATGTCGCCCGAGCAGATCAAAGCCTTCCCCGTCGACGCCCGCTCCGATATTTATTCCGTCGGCGTCACCCTCTACGAAATCGTCACCGGACGTCGTCCCCTCCAGGGCGACAGCCTCTTCTCCATCATGGCCGCCCACCTGCAACAAATTCCGGTTCCTCCCATCCAACTCGCGCCACACATTCCTGTCGAGCTCTCCTCGATCATCGAACGCGCTCTGCAAAAATCTCCCGAAGACCGCTTCCAGACCGCCGAGGATTTCCGCACCGCATTGTCAAGCGTCTATCCCGACCTCTACCCGCGCGAGGCAACCACCGCCGCCCACCGAATCTATTCCTCAACCTCCACCCCTCGACCCACGCCATCCACCCCGCAAACCGCGCCGCCCTCAACTCCGCCCAGTACTCAATCCTTCGATCCCGCCCTACTCGAAGCCGTAAGAAAAAACCTGGCCACCTACATCGGCCCCATGGCCAAGGTAATCGTCACTCGCGCCGCCAAAACCGCCGCTCCCGCCACGACCTCTACGAAAAACTAGCCGACGAAATCCCCTCCCCCAAAGATCGCCAAACCTTCCTCCGGTCCCTGCCTCTCTAGAATCACCAGCCAAGCCCCAGACGATAAACGAGAGCCGGCCGTCAAATCAGGTATTAAAATCGGGTATTAAAGTGGGTGCCCCATTTCTCGCGTTCTTTGCGAGAAGTGGGATCCACAACCCCATCGTCTTATCGACTTCGTGGCCCTTTGGGCAGCGCAGCGCTTCCAGCGGCGATCAGATCACCCAAAAAGAACAGCGGTTTCAGCCGCCAATTCGCACACCGCC